>JAYUWA010000310.1:0-16300 GCA_043753795.1 Bacteroidota bacterium
GATTTCAAATGATTTGGTGCGCGTGGTGGCCTTTTTTTGTTTCTTTTTTTGGCCAAACAAAAAAAGAAAAATTGAAAGTACCGGCTTGAATTTGGGAAATTACTTGCAAATGAAAATATTTATATCGGACAGTAGTGATTAGTTATTAGTTATTAACTATTCGTAGTTATCTTTGTTCTTAATAAAATTATGGAACAAAACAATCTCGAAGGAGGTTACTGCCGAAGTTTAACAGCGTATGAACGATTAGTCACTCGTGAGGTAAAAGTGGGTGATCTGATCATTGGTGGCAATCATCCGATACGGATTCAGTCGATGACTACTACGGATACGATGGACACCAATGCAACGGTTGAACAGAGTATAAGAATGATCGACGCTGGTTGTGAGTTGGTGCGTATCACAGCACCCAGTTTAAATGACGCAAAAAATTTAGCAAATATTCGTAATGAATTAAAGAAGCGTGGGTACCCCGTTCCGCTTATTGCTGATATTCATTTTACACCTAATGCTGCAGAAGCTGCAGCAAGGATCGTTGAAAAAGTTCGTGTGAATCCGGGTAATTATGCTGATAAAAAGAAATTCGAAACGATAGATTATTCCGATGCAACTTATGAAGAAGAACTCGATCGCATTCGCGAACGTTTTGTTCCTCTTGTGAAGATCTGCAAAGAATATGGCACCGCAATGCGAATCGGAACAAACCATGGTTCGTTGAGTGATCGTATAATGAGTCGTTATGGAGATACGCCACTCGGCATGGTTGAATCTGCTTTGGAATTTTTACGCATTTGCGAAGAAGAAAATTATTTCCAGATCGTACTGTCGATGAAGTCCAGTAATCCGCAAGTCATGGTTCAGGCTTATCGGTTACTTATTGCAAAAATGAATTCCGCCGGAATGAATTATCCATTGCACTTAGGTGTAACCGAAGCCGGTGAAGGAGAAGATGGCCGGATCAAATCCGCTGCAGGAATCGGAACATTACTTGAAGATGGTATCGGTGATACGATCCGTGTTTCACTTACCGAAGATCCGGAATTTGAAATACCTGTAGCTAAAGTTTTAGTTGACCGCTATTCAAAAAGAATAACTTCTGCTAAAAAAATTCCCGCAATTAATATTACGGGTAAATTGAATATAGAATCAAATCTTCAATTATCATATTCACCATTTGAATATCAAAGGAGAAAAAGTAATTCCGTAGGAAATTTCGGTGGACATGATGTGCCGAGAGTAGTTGCTGATTTAAGTGGTCTGGAAAGTATCACTGCTGCTACATTATTTTCGTGTGGATATCAGTATGTAGTTGACGCTGACAAATGGAACATTGGTGATCAGGCTTGTGATTATATTTTCACCGGCGACAAACAAGTTGATTTTGAAATTCCCGGGACATTGGGAGTAATCGTGAACCAAAGATCTTGGGACAAAAATAAAATTCGGAACTTCCCTTTGTTTACTTTTAACGAGTACCTGAATTCAGAAATACAATCTGAAGCATTAAACTTTGTTTCTTTAACAGTTGACAACATTTTTTCTGAACAAGGAAATAAGATCAAATCGTTTCTACCAAATACAGTATTAATATTTGAAACCGGAAATGAACATGGAATGGCAGAACAACGCCGGATGTTTATCGAATTAAACAGATGCAACATTGAATTGCCGGTGATCATTCGCAGAACATATTCAATTGACAACATCGACGAAATTTCGCTTTACGCCTCAACTGATAACGGAGCTTTGTTCTTAGATGGTTTTGGTGACGGGATCTGGATAACAGCTTCAAGCGTAACTGCACGAAAGCAATTGAATTCAACTGCATTTGGAATCCTCCAAGCAAGCAGAACCAGAATCTCAAAAACAGAATACATCAGTTGTCCAAGTTGTGGCCGTACGCTTTTTGATCTTCAGGAAACAACTGCCAAGATCCGAACGCGAACAGATCATTTAAAAGGTATCAAGATCGGAATAATGGGCTGCATAGTAAATGGCCCAGGTGAAATGGCAGATGCAGATTATGGCTACGTAGGTACAGGGATAGGAAAGATAACTCTTTATAAAGGAAGAGAAGTTGTGTCAAGAAACATTGATTCAGAAAATGCAGTTGAGCAGTTGATTAATCTGATTCGCGAGAATGGAGATTGGGTTGAACGGGCAGAATAAAAATTAAAGTTTTTGAATCACGACTATCAATTGCATGCCTGAATTGGTTTTTTTCATTATTTGATACAACATTGTATTTAAAACAGAAGGCATATAGGTTGGACCAACGAAATAATGGTGGTGAATTACTTTGTAATTATTTATAATACCATTTAACTTAAATGATTTGAGATTGAATTCAAACAGATGATACGGTGAATGCATCGGACTGATGTTGGCAACGAAAGGCTGAAATGTTAATTTGTAAAACATATTGAAAATTCTATTGATCGCCCATGATGAATTCGGGACTTCAATTTCTATTTTGCCTCCCGGCTTTACCCACTTTAGTGCTTGTTTCAAACTATCGGAGGGTGATGCAAGATGTTCGAGAACAGCTCCCATATTTATATAATCAAAGTAGTCTTTTTTAAAATCAGCGTTTTCCATTGCACTTCGAACGATCCGTGATTCAGGAATTCCTGTTATTTTTTTTGCGTAATTACAAAACTCTACTGATGGTTCAACACCAACGACATCAAGGCCTGCATCTAACATTGCTTTCATTCCGAAGCCAACACCAATACCGATATCGAGAATTTTACCATTCTGTCCGCCATATAAAATTGCCTTCTCTACCCTTGCCTTATCTCCTAAAACATCAGGCTTAAAATAATTTCCATCCCAGTAGTCAACCGGATCTACTCCATAATGATCCTGAATATTCATAGGTAGAGGTTGTGGATCAGAAAATATTAATCCGCAATTTGTACACTTTTGAATCGATGTAATCAATGCAGGTTTACGTCGCGGGCTTTTACCTTGCGACCGATCCATCCTTCTGCCTAACAATTTAAAGCGGGAGGATGAACACTTACACATATCACACTCAGTGATATATCTGAATTTATAGGAAATTTCCTTCAAAAGCTAACGAATAAATTATTCTGTAAATAACAGAAAAGAATTACACATTATACAGAGTTGGTAAACTTTTCAAAAATTGAACCGATCATTTTTTAATGTATGCCTGAAGAGCCTTAACATAACCTTCAAAAGCCAAGATTCCTTTAGGCGTAATTTTTACTGTTGTCAAAGGATAGTTGTCACGAAAAGATTTCTCAACAGAAATATACTCAGCTTCACTTAGCTTAGAGATCTGAACACTTAAATTCCCTGCAGTTGACCCGGTCTTTTCTTTCAAAAAAGAAAACTCCGCCTCCTTTACGCCGATGAGTACCGACATAATTGCGAGGCGAAGTTGTGAATGCAAAAGTGGATCTAATTCGTCAAACATATTCACTAAGATATTTTCAGGTAGCTTTCTTAAACTTATTCTTCAACATGTGACCGGGAATTATGTATCCCAGAAGTACAGCAATAGCCAGTGTAATTAATTGTTGTTCGAATAAAAGAAAGAAAGAAAATGCTGCCAGGATCCAGTTGATGATTCCTCCGATTATTAAAGGATTGAATTTTAATGCTCCGCCGGAAATAAATAACCAGAAACCATAGACCATCATGATCATTGGATAAGTATTCAGTTGCAGCTTCGACATAAAGAAGAGTACTATGAAAAGAGATACTAAAAATGAAACAAGGACATATTTCATTAAAGAATCAATGTAAGATTTCACTTTGGTCTTCTTCTCCTGTCTGCTGCCATAAATGGAAGTTATAATTCCTGCAGCCGGCATTAATATCATCCAGCCTATGTACGGATACTCATAATTTATCTTGAGCAAAATGAAATTCAGAAAGCACGCAGCAAATACTACCCAGCCCCAGAGTAAAAAATAAAAGCTTCCATCTTCCACTTCATGTCTGGCTGTCTTGATCATTCTTTCAATGAGTTCAAGTCCTTGCTCAGAATTATTTATTCTATCATTTTCCATTTTTATTTCTTATAAAGAATTATGAAACACTATTCTGTTTTTTTGCACTGTTCTAAAAGAGCTTCGGTTGGTATCTGACCCCAGTGTGGTACAATACTATTCTTAGGTTTTGCAGCGTTGAATTTTTCGAGAGCCTTCTGAAACACCGGCAACGCTTTATCTTTTCCGCCGCCAAAATTTGCCGGCATATAAAATAAACTAGTTCCTTTCAGAAAATGTGCGCGTGGATTTTCAGGATTCAATTTTAATGCTTTCTCAGTAAGCATTCCTGCCTTTGGTCCCAGTTTCTGACCGCGAGTCGATGGATCTACACCTATCTTCATCGAACTGATCCATGATTGAACAACAACAATTTCAGAGTTATCAGGACTGATCTCATCAGCGCGGTTGATCAATGCTTCAGCTTTGTCGAAATATTCATCCTTCAAAGCAGGGGTTTCTTGTTTCATACCCATTAGTACAGTACAGTATGCCTGGTAATAAATTGGCAACCATTCTGTAGGATTTGCATTTGCAATTCTTTCGAAGGTATTATTCGCTACACTGTAAGTTGTATTCGTAGTTGCAGTATCGATCATTGCAACATTTCTTTCCATGACAGCCATGTATTTCGGATCACCTGCTTTTACAGAAAGCGAGATCACACTTGTAAGTAGAATAAAAAGAATCTTTTTCATGAGCTTTTAGTTTTGAATAGTAAATGTGTATTTATTTAATTGAATTTATCTGAATCATCTTTTTGTGAACCAATGTTTACAAACATTCCAATGAAGAAAAATCTCGCCGATGTCGGACCCACTGCAATTCTCTTTGAACCATCAGAAGAGTAGTTATAAGAGAATACATTTTTCACTCCTGGAACATTATTGACTGAGAACACAAGTACTGTGAATGATTTTTTTATACTAGTCAGATAACTGAAACTTAAACTTAGGTTATGATAATCCCTTGTTCGGTCACCAAGGAAATCAGGATTGTTAGGATTATAATATGGGCGGCCGGTGCTGTAGCCATAAGTCAAACTTGGGGCTAAACTTATCTTTGGAAAGAAATATTTAAAAACAATACTTCCTGAATGGTTTGCAGCAAACGTAGGCATAGCTTCTTTTTCAAAATTATTGTACAGTCTTTTTGTATCAAGAAATGAATAAGAGATCCAGTAATCCGCTCTTTTGATCGTCTTTTTATCACGGTAAAAGAATTCAATTCCTCGTGAATGCCCATAGCCTTCATTTGTTCCGGATAGATTGCTTTGATTGATATAGAATAAATTATTGTAATCCTTATAGTAGGTTTCAATTCTGTATGTGCGTTTATCACTTACAAATTGATAGTTCAGAATGTAATGAGTTGCTTGTTCGAATTCCAATCCGGTATTAGAATAATTCAGTATGCTATTTTTTTGAGGCACCTGATAAAAATCGCCATAGGCAAAGGAGAACTGGCTGAATTCTCCTGTCTTATATGCAAGAGAAATTCGTGGAGCCAGATTCTGTCTGTTGAGAATTTCAGAATTTTCTCCTCGCAGTCCAATCCGTGAAACTAATTTTGTTGTGATGTAAAGGTCAGCTTCTAAAAATGCAGCAGTATAGTTTTCTTTGAATTTAGTTGAGGAGAAAGTGGAAAAATAAGATTCACTTTTTACATCCTGAAACTCGCCTCCAAAACGGATAACAGAGAGCTCACTGATCGAATGAGAAAAAGATAATCTTGTTTCAAGCAATGAGTTCTTATTGTCGATTGGAAAATCGTTTATGTGAATAAAATCCTTGTTATCGCTATAGGATGCTGCAGCGTTCACAGTCCATGTTTTAAAAATAATCTCTTTATAAGATGCTGAAGAATAAAAATTATTATTCCTGAGATTGAAATCATAAGTTCTTTCGAGAAGTGGATCAGAAGTATCTGCAACTGCAAGTGCCAGTTCGTTCCATGAGAAAGAAGTAAATGCTTTTAACAAACCGGTCTTTGATGTTTTTTGTCGTAGGAGAAAAGATCCGTTAGCAGCTCGTGGTGTTTTTTTCCAGTCACGATTCTGTGAAAACAAATTAAAGTACGGACCAAGATCTGTATAGCCCCCGAAGACACCGATTGAAGTTTTTTTATTCTTAGAAAGTTTTGTTGTCCCACCACTCACGCCAATAGACATTATTCCAATGTTCGTCATACTTTGATCCGGGAAATCCTGTGATTCCAGAATTAATACCGACGACATTGCTTGACCATATTGTGCTGAATAACCTCCGCTACTGAATGAAGTACCTTTGAATAAGAATGGAGAAAAGCGACCTCGCTGCGGAACATCAGGAACAGATGAGAAATAAGGATTGTCGACAAGTAGGCCGTCGATGTATGTTTTTGTTTCCGATGCATCACCTCCACGAACGAAGAGTCCTTCTCTTTCACCCACTAAACCTGTTCCGGGCAAAGTTTGTATTGCGCCATAGATATCACCGGATGCTCCTGCAGTAGTAACGATGTCGAGCGGACGAAGCATTACCATTTTTTTTTCATCACTAGCTTCGAAAGAACCAGCGGAGATTGTTACAGTTTTTAATTCACTGACTGCATCTTTTAAAATGATATTGATAGTAAGTGGTTGTGACGACAAAGAAACCTTTTGTTCAAAAGCCTGAAAACCTATTGAAGTAGCGATAAGAATTTTATCGCCAGCTTCCGTTGTGGCGAAAGAATATTTTCCTGCTTCATCAGATGTAGCACCATCGTAGGAGTCTTTGATGAAAATATTAACTCCCGGAAGACTTGTGCCTTTTGAATCTTTGACAGTACCGATAATGGTAGTCTGCGCTGAAACCTGATTAAGTAACAGGCCAAAAAGAAGGAGTAGCTTTGTTTTCATGGTGCAATTACTTGGCAAACATAAATTAGTTTACATTACAAACCATATTTACTGCATGAAAAATTTGTATTTAATTGTATTTGATATGTTTACGGTTTGGAGTATTTCTGAAAAAAAATTAAACACAGAGAAAAATGAGGAAAAAAGGGAGAAAAAGAGCGCAGTAAAATCTCATTCGCAGCAGTCCATTTCACTTCTTTTCACTTCATTTCACTTCATTTCTTCTCAATTGTTCTCCCTTTTTTTCTCCTTTTTCTCTGTGTTAAAAAAAAATATTACCCAATCACGCTCTGAACCCAACTCTTCCCCCACTCTTCCATTTCATCTTTAGTCCAAAGTTCAGGAAAAAACACCCGCCGCTGAAAACGTGGAGGCAGATACTTTTGCCAATTGGTTCCACCGGTTGCTTTTATGTCTTCAGGATCTTTTTGAAGATAACGGACTGCAGATTTATAATGACTAAGCGGCCAGTTAATGTTTACGCAAACATCGAGAGTCTTGAGCGCAGCTATCAATTTCGGATTGCTTTTATCGGCTTCCGGTAATTTATTATAAAGCGTATGAAAATTTGTAGTTGTTTTTTCTTTTGCTAAAGCAATCAGCGAAGCCGAATATTTTTCTTCGAATTGTTTTAACGTCAAAGTTTTTTGTCCGGTAGCAAGTTCTGTTGCTCCTGCTTTCCAGTAAATGAATTCAAACATTTCTTCTATAGTAGAAGATGAATTGAATTTCTCACGATGATCTTTACTTACAAGTCGGATGAATTCAGTGGAACAGATCTCAATCATTCTGTACTGTGCGCTTTGAAAACCACTTGCCGGAAGCAGACTCATTCTGAATTTCAGGAATTGCTCGTGTTCCATTCCATCCACCATAATATCGAACGAACGGATCAGGTTTTCGAAATAGCCATTGATACGTGTTAAACGCGCAATAAAAAATTTCGCATCCAGATTTTCTTTTTCTGCAATCTGATTGAATTCATGCAGAGCTAATTTGAAATAAAGTTCTGTGATCTGATGATACATAATAAAAATATGTTCATCCGGAAAACTTGTCTTTGGATTTTGAAGAGATAATAATGTATCTATGTGAATGTAATCCCAATAAGTAAGAAAATCAGCATACAACAATCCATCGAGATACGACAGCAGATCCTGTCCCATGGCATTGTACTTCTTCTCCAGTTGTTCTATGCGTTGGGCGACTTCGGGTTTGATTTCCATGCCTACAATGTCGGGAAAAAACATAAGACAAAAAATATGATTTTATATTCTTTATAAAGTTTAATAAAGTAGGAATTTCTGCGTATGACCATTTGTAATACGACTTTTAGATGTACATTAGCGACAGATCAAAAAAAACGTTTGTTAATTCAATATATAACATTTCAATTTCCTCTAAAAATTAATTTTCTTTTTTATCTTATTAAAATCTTATTGTTCGTAATCCAACCAATATCATGGGTAAAGATACACATAAACTTATGCTGGAACATTCTAAAGCAAAAGTTGAACTTTATGGTAAATATTTGAAAAAATATTTACGTGTAATATCACAAGATAATCATACCAAAGGAATTCACTTATATGATCTTTTTTGTGGGCAAGGAATTTATGAAAACGGTGGTATAGGAAGTCCGATTATTGCTCAAAAAGAGTTGAGTCAACTTTACAATTCGAGTAGTATTAATTTCCCTACTTTTCATCTCACCTTTAATGATATAAAATTGGACAATATCAATCTTTTGAAGGAAAATTTTAAGAAAGGTTATATAAATCCAGACTGGAAAATTCGTTATTACAACGAAGATTATTCTTCTCTGTTTCCACAGGTTATTAAGGAACTTTCCTCTTTTGGAAAAGATCAAGGGATTATTTTTTTAGACCCAAAAGGCTATAAGGAAATAAACATTAATCACATAAAACAGATACTTCAAAATAAAAAATGTGAAGTACTCTTATTTCTTCCGATACGGGATATGTACAGATTTGCCAATATGAATAGGGATAATATTGCAGCTGGACATGAACCATTGTACAAGTTTTTCGAACAAATTTTTACAAATGAAATTCCAAAATTCAATTCCCCAATAGATTTCATAAATAAACTAAGGAAAGGATTCAAAAACCTTTTGTTAGGGAAATTCGTAGATACTTTTATCCTTGAAAGAGAAC
The DNA here is from genome assembly GCA_043753795.1 of Bacteroidota bacterium. Classification (GTDB taxonomy): domain Bacteria; phylum Bacteroidota; class Bacteroidia; order AKYH767-A; family 2013-40CM-41-45; genus JADKIH01. Next base: position 9,081 of record JAYUWA010000310.1, read on the forward strand.
AGGGTCAGTTCTTTTGTATGTTCTTTTTTACAAGTCACATTAGAGGATTTGAAAAAATGCTTGAAGCAAAATGGGAAATAGATGAATCCGAAGGAAGAATATGGCGATCAGAAAAAAGTGAATCAATGTTTTCAAGTACAGAAGTACTAAATATTGAAGATAAGTTAAGAAAGCATTTGACCGAAAACAAATGCTTCAATGGAAATTTGTATTCCTTTAGTTTAAATGAAGGTTTTTTGCCTAAGCAAATTAACATCATTCTTGATATGTGGCAAAAAAGTAATCTCCTAAATGTTTTTGATGAAAATGGTAGTCCCGCAAGAAAAGGTGCATTTTACATTGATTATAATAATTATAGTTCAGAACCCGAGAAGGTATATTTTCAAATCCCACTAACTTTGTTTTAAATACTAAACCATGGCACAATCAAGCATAGAATGGACACAAATGACATGGAACCCAACAACGGGATGCAATAAAGTATCTGCCGGTTGTAAATTCTGTTACGCAGAAGTCATGTCGCGTAGATTGAAAGCAATGCGAATTGATAAGTATAGAAATGGATTTAAACTTACAGTGCATCCGGATTCTTTGATGACTCCTTTCGAATGGAAAAAACCAAAAACAGTATTTGTAAATTCAATGAGTGATCTTTTTCATAAGGATGTTTCTCTCTCGTTCATTAAAAAGGTTTTTAAAGTAATGAACGAAACTCCTCAACACACTTATCAAGTGCTTACCAAGAGACCTGAACTTGTATTAAAGTACAATAAAGAACTCAATTGGACTGAAAATATTTGGATGGGTACATCTGTGGAAGATTCCAAAGTCACTTCAAGAATTGATTCCCTGAGAGAGACGAGTGCTCATGTAAAGTTCCTTTCTTTAGAACCACTTATAGGGCCACTCCCTGATCTGAACTTAAACAAAATTCATTGGGCAATTGTTGGTGGCGAATCGGGTCATGGTGCCAGACCAATGGAATTCAAATGGGTTTGGGAGATAAAACAACAATGCAAAAAAGCCGATGTCCTTTTCTTTTTCAAACAATGGGGAAGACCCGAATTCAATGTTAATCCGGATGATCCAACTATAGATGCTGAACATCATCAACATGCAAAAGGAGGGTGCCAATTAAAAGGTAAAATATATAGAGAAATGCCTCTTCGAAGTAATAGTGCTGAAGTTTTGTCCAAAAGAATTTAGTTTTTGCCTTACCAAAACTTTATTGTACCCCAAAAAAAAGGCGATTTATCTAAATCGTAAATCACCTTTCGATTATTATTTAATTATCGCCGGTGGCCCTGCAAGATTCGAATAATCCACAAGATCCATCTTGATCGAACCAACCATAATATCTGTCTGAACCCGTACCGGAATTTTATTCTGGTCATCGCTTATCCAGATCGTCATGTCTTCCTGGTCTTTGAATACACGACCTTGTTGAAGCATGGGACGGAGTTTGATGCAACGGAAATTTCCTTTTTTGCTGGAGACGATTTCTCTTCCAAGGAATTTAAGATTCAGAGGAATGACAGCATCATCTAAATATCCTGTGACTTCAAAAATATCACCTTCTTTTGCATTGGAGAAATCGATTGTTCTTGCGTAGTAAAATGCAGAAACAAGATCTTGAGTATTATCGGGAACTGAAATTGTAGCTTTCTCACTTTTCGCAGAATCAGAATAATGATTGAAGCTTACATTTTGATTTATGATATAACCACCTTCATTAACACGGCGAATAAATAACCAAGGAACCAGCGCATCTTTATCAACGATACTTTCATAACGATCGCGGACTTTAAAGAACCAATCGAATGCTCCTACTGATTTTCCATTGCCTACGAAATGATAGCAATCGCGACCACCTAAAGTTGTGAAATCGGGTTTAACTTCGAGCGTTGCTTCACCGGCATCCATGATACCATAATGGATCCTGAATTTTAAAACTTCACCAGGTTTGAATGCTGTATTGTTAACTGAACGAAGTCCAGTAGGTGATTCACTTTCGGCTGAAAATCCGACTAAGAGAAAGGCAATGAAAAGACTGATTTTATTTTTCATGACAATGGATTTGCAAACACTGTACCGAAACGAATTTTCATATTTAAAGTTAACGAAAAAAGCGGCTGAAAAATAACGTTTTCAGCCGCTTTTTATTTTTATGATGAAGGGAGATGTTTATTCTTCTTCGTTTTCGTTCTTTATTTGGACATTCTCATCGATTGCCTCAACATTATGCTCATTTTCGAGATAAATCGCTTTCCGATCCGGAATTTCCATCACTTCTTCAGCATCTGCCAATTCTTCTGTTTCCATTGAAACCTCTTCAATTTCTGACATTATTGGCTCAACTTCAGGAGCATTTTCTAAAGCAGTTACTTCTTCGGAATTTTCAGTGATTTCAGTTGTATTTGATTCAAATTCAGGGTTTGCGTCTTCTGAAGGGGCAGCATTTTCAAGATCTGAAGAATCCATCATTTCAGTAGCAGATCCGATCTCATTTCCTTCAACATGAAGGTCTTTCAACTGAGGAAGATCTTTTACATTTTTGATTCCGAAGTAGTCCATAAAGTTCCGACTGGTACTATAAAGTACCGGACGACCGGGACCATCGCTTTTACCTGATATTTCTACCAGTTCCTTTTCAAGAAGTTTTTGTACAGCATAATCACAGCTTACACCGCGAATATGCTCAATTTCAGACTTCGCAATCGGCTGACGGTAAGCAATTATAGCCAACGTTTCCATCTGAGAAACCGAGAGTTTTTTCTTCGATTTATGCTGAATAAGGGAGTTGATCGTTGGGTGATATTGCTTTTTCGTCAAAAACTGGTATCCTTCTGAGATCTCAATCAATTCAAATGCAAAGTCGTCCGAGAAATATTTCGATTTAATTCCTTCAATAGCTTCGATAACCTCTTCATCTGTCAGTTCCCATTCGAACGACAATTTCAAAGAAGCCTTAATTTCATCGAGCGAAATACTTTGTTCTGAGCAAAATATGAGCGCTTCGACCTGTTGTTTTAATAACTCCATTCTTTCCTTTAATTAACGATGCGAATATTGATAAATAAACGGTTGAAAGCAAAATTATTTGTTGACAAAATCGTGGGTGGGTGTTCGTTACTTGTTTTTCGTCTTTCGTCTTTCGTTCGTCGCCAAACGAAAGACGAAAGACGAAAAAAAATGTGGGCGATACTGGGCTCGAACCAGTGACCCCTACCTTGTCGAGGTAGTGCTCTAAACCAACTGAGCTAATCGCCCTTTTTGTGAGTAGGAAATCACGACGCATTATAATACTACATTCACAATCTTCCCCAACACAACAATCATCTTCTTCGGCGACTGTCCATTAAGAATTCTTTGCATGTCAGCATTTGCTAATACTTCTTTCTCTACTTCTTCCTTTGTCAATGTAAGTGATAATGCAAGATTGAATTTTGTTTTTCCATTCAATGAGATTGGATATGCGAATTCAGATTCAACTAAATATTCTTCTTTGAATTCAGGGAATGTTGTTTTTGTTACACTCTCTATGTTTCCTAAAAGCTGCCACAACTCTTCTGCAATGTGCGGAGCATAAGGAGAAACAATTACTGTAAGCGGCTCAAGGATCTTTCTTTTGTTACATTTAAGATCTGTCAATTCGTTAACGCAGATCATGAATGTACTTACTGAAGTATTGAAAGAAAATTTTTCAATGTCTTCTTTAACCTTCTTAATTGTCTTGTGAAGCGCTTTGTATTCTGCTTTTGCCGGCTCTGCATCTGAAACTTCAAACACAAGATCTTTTCCGGGCTCAGGTGTTTTATGATACAACTTCCAGAGTTTGCGAATGAAACCTGATGTTCCGGTGATTCCATTTGTATTCCATGGTTTGGAAAGTTCAAGTGGTCCAAGAAACATTTCATACAAACGCAGACAATCGGCGCCGTATTTATCGATCATCAGATCCGGACTGACAACATTCCATTTCGACTTCGACATTTTTTCAACTTCGTTTCCGCAAATGTATTTTCCGTCTTCAAGAACGAATTCTGCATTTTTATATTCTTCACGCCAAGCTTTGAAAGCTTCAACATCGAGAACATCGCCTTCAACGATATTGACGTCCACATTTAATTGCGAATATTCATATTGATCTCTTAGTCCGAATGAAACGAATTTATTCGTGTCTTTAATTCTGTAAACAAAATTCGATCTTCCCTGAATCATTCCCTGATTGATCAGTTTCTTCGCAGGTTCATCAATAGAAATATACCCGCGATCGCATAAAAATTTTGTCCAGAAGCGAACGTATAATAAATGTCCTGTTGCATGTTCTGCACCACCCAGATAAAGATCAACATCCTTCCAATAATCAAGTGCTTTCTTAGATGCAAATTCAGTATTGTTATTTGAATCCATATATCGCAGAAAATACCACGACGATCCGGCCCAGCCAGGCATCGTTGTCGTTTCAAGCGGATGACCTTTGTATGACCAGTCTTTCGCTCTTGCTAATGGTGGTTCGCCATCTTCAGTCGGAAGATACTTATCGACTTCAGGTAATACAACAGGAAGATCTTTTTCATCAACAGCATTTGCAATTCCATCTTTGTAGTAAATAGGAATTGGTTCACCCCAATATCGCTGACGACCAAATACAGCATCACGCAAACGGAAATTTATTTTTCCTTTACCAATACCTTTCGATTCAATTTCACTGATTGCTTTTTTGATAGCTGCTTTTACATTCAGTCCATTCAGAAAATCTGAATTGATAAGAGTACCTTCTTTAGCATCATATGATTCATTTGAAATATCACCACCGGAAACAACTTCTTCGATAGGCAATTTAAAATGTTTTGCAAATGCATAGTCGCGTGAATCATGAGCAGGTACAGCCATGACTGCGCCTGTACCATATCCTGCAAGTATATAATCACCGATCCAGATCGGAATATGTTTTCCTGAGAATGGATGAATTGCGTATGCTCCGGTAAATACTCCCGTGATATTTTTTACTTCCGCCATACGTTCACGTTCGCTGCGGTTCTTTGCTTCGATAACGTAACTATTTACTTCATTCTTATATTCATTTGTAGTGATGATATCGACATACTCATGTTCCGGAGCAAGTGTCATATACGTTGCACCGAAAATTGTATCAGGACGAGTTGTAAAGATCAAAAGTTCAAGATCAGAGTGTGCAATTTTGAAACGTACTTCTGCACCTTCGCTTCTACCTATCCAGTTTCTTTGTTGTTCACGAAGTGAATCCGGCCAGTCGATCTTATCTAATCCATCGAGTAAACGTTGAGCATATGCTGTGATCCGCATCGACCATTGCTTCATCTCTTTTCTTTCAACAGGATATCCGCCGCGTTCACTGACGCCATCTTTCACTTCATCGTTTGCAAGTACAGTTCCCAAAGCCGGGCACCAGTTGACCATTGCTTCAGAGATGTAAGCCAAACGGTAATTCAACAATATCTCTGCTTTCGTTTTTTCATCAAACGATTTCCAGTCAGCAGCGGTGAACAACCATTCTTGTGAATGAACGGCCTGAACATCTTTATTTCCCGAACTTTCAAATGTTGAGATAAGCAATGAAATATCTTCTGCTTTATCTTTCGCAGTATTGTACCATGAATTGAATAATTGAATGAAGATCCATTGAGTCCATTTATAGTAAGAAGGATCAGAAGTGCGAACCTCACGTGACCAATCGAAAGCAAAACCGATGTTATCAAGTTGCTGACGATAACGTGCAATGTTTTCTTCAGTTGTTACTGCAGGATGCTGTCCGGTTTGAATAGCATATTGTTCTGCAGGCAAACCAAATGAGTCATAGCCCATAGGATGCAGAACATTGTAACCCGACAATCTTTTATATCGGGCAAAAATATCAGAAGCAATATAACCTAATGGATGTCCGACATGTAATCCCGCTCCGGAAGGATAAGGAAACATATCGAGCACATAATACTTTTCTTTTGATGAATCAGTATCGGCGCGATAGGTCTGATTTTCTTTCCAGTATTGCTGCCACTTCTTTTCAATGATACTAAAATTGTACTCCATAATGCATTACCAATGATAAACAGGAATTCTGTTCAGTGAGGGTTTAGTTGATGAACATGCGAATGTAGAAAAATAAGACGAAAGGTCATTTTTTTCGACCGACATACCGATAATCTTTTTATACTTTCGTATCCTGAAAGTTATGCATCTCGATCAACCAAAAGAAGGCAATAAACGCCTCCGCTCCTCTTATGCTTCCTCAATTATCAGCGTATCGCTCGTACTGTTTATGCTGGGATTGCTTGGTTTGTTGGTAATGGATGCAAACAAGATCTCTGACTATGTCAAAGAACACATTCAATTGAACGTCTATTTACAGGACAATGTCAGTCAGAAAGACCTCGATATGTTTCTTCAGGCTTTGAATGAATCCGATTTTGTTCGTTCAGCAAGATATGTTTCCAAGGAAGAAGCGCTCGACAGTCTGAAGAAAGAACTCGGCGAAGGTGCAATGGGAATGATTGACAACAATCCATTGCCTGCTACAATTGACATCAATCTGAAAGCCAGCTACGCCAATCCTGATAGTCTGAAGCGAATCAAAGACCAGCTTTCATCCATTCGTCTGGTTCAGGAAGTTGCATATCAGCAGACGGAGATCAAGAAGATGAATGAGAATTTCAGGACAGTAGCAATGGTCATTTTGATCTTTTGCGGATTGTTACTTTTTGTTGCAGTCGTATTGATCAACAATACTATCCGGCTTGCTATGTATTCAAAACGTTTTCTGATCAAGAGTATGCAATTGGTCGGAGCGACAAAAGGATTTATCCGCTGGCCATTTTTAAAGAAAGGATTTGTGCATGGCTTTTATGCCGGCATCATCAGTAGTATTCTTGTCGGTGTCATCATCTATTTTATCCATACCCAGTTTCCCGATTTCGGTCAGCTTTCAGATCTGAAAATGATAGGAATTCTTTTCGGCGGAATGATAACCATTGGGGTACTTCTTTCAGGTATGAGTACTTTCTTTGCGATCAATCGGTATTTGAGGTTGCATGGGGATGAGCTTTACTTGTAGGACGTTACTTGCTGGTAGAAGTTTGTAAATAACCCGTTGTTCGAAATTATTGCCCCTCGACTTCGCTCGGGGACCGTCTTATAAGTGGTAATGTGTGAATTTTTTGCGAAGAAAATTTAACTTCAAT
>JAYUWA010000311.1:0-5396 GCA_043753795.1 Bacteroidota bacterium
ATAAAATTATCCACCAATGAAAATTGCAATTATCGGCTCTAAAGGGATACCTGCAAATTATGGCGGATTTGAAACGTTTGCTTTTCATCTCGCAAAAATACTTTCAGCAAATCATGAGATTACTGTTGTAAATGAGAAACATAATATGGCAGGTGAATTTGATTTCCCTGTAAAAATTATCTACTCTGATTTTATGAAGAGTGAAAACCCACTAAAATTTTACAGGCAATCGTTAAAGCTGGTTTCTACTTTGAATGATATAGTAATTGTCTGTGGTGTTGGTGGTTCAGTATTTTATCCTTTGCAAGCCGGGAAAGCAAAACTTGTAACTAACGTTGATGGATTGGAGCATCGCAGAGGGAAATACACGATGCTTCAACGCTTGTTTGTTTATGGATTGCAGAGAACTGCTACATTGTTTAGTCATCATATCGTTGCAGATTCCACAGAAGTTGAACAGTATTGGAAGAAGCGCTTTATGATTTCTAAGACTAAAATAACTGCTATCTCTTATGGCGCTGAAGTGCCCGAAAAGTTCGATGATAGTGTTTTATCTGAATACAACTTGACAGAAAAAAATTATTTTCTTGTTGTTGCTCGGTTGGTTCCTGAAAATAATCTACAAATGATCTTGAATTCGTTTTCAGATTACAATGGTAAAAAGAAACTGGTTGTTGTTGGGAGTACATCCGATAATCCTTTTGCAGAGACTATTTCGAAAAACAGGAGCGAGCAAATTGTATTTACAGGAGGCATGTATCAAAAAGAAAAACTAGATTGTCTTAGAAAAAATTGTTTTGCTTATATTCATGGGCATAGTGTTGGCGGAACAAATCCCGCATTATTGGAAGCAATGGCAGCAAACAGCATTTGTATATGTCATAACAATGTTTTCAATAGAGAAGTAGCCGGTGAGGGCCAAAATTATTTTAGTAGCCATGATGAGTTACTTGAAAGATTAAACAACCTTGAGAGTAATCCGGATTCAGGAAGTCGTTTTTCCGAATTGACTTTTCAAAGAGTAAAGGATCATTATTCATGGGATCGGATCGCATCACAGTATGAATCATTATTTTATTCATTACTACCTGACAGAGAAATATGAAATTTTTTAAAAGCGATCTTTCAAATATTCATGAATTGGCAGAACTGGCACGGTCTGCCTATGATACCGGTGAAATAATAAACGATGATTATTTGAATTGGGAATACAGTAGTAATCCTGACGGTAAAGCAATGGTTTATTTAGCAGGGGACGGACAAAAAATCATGTCGCAATATATAGTTTTGCCAAGGCGATATGTGTTGGATCAGGAACGTAGTATTGGTTCAATCTCACTGAATACTGTTACGCATCCGGGGTATAGAGGAAAGGGGTATTTTACACAGCTTGCAGAGTTGACTTATTCAGAATGCATTGCACAGCAAATTGGATTTACAATTGGCTTTCCCAATAAAAATTCAGTAAAGGGTTTTGTAGGTAGATTAAAGTTCACTTTGATTGGTTCTCTGCCTTTAATGCTGAAGGTGATGAATCCAATCAAGGCAATTTATTCTTTTTTTTTCGGAAGAAATATTAGATACGATGATTTTAATATTGACTTAAAGGTTTCAGGAGTTACTGAGCTTGACTTGAAAACAGATCTTCATGCATACACCGTTTTCTGGAATGAGTTCATAAAGCGAAATGTATTTACTACAGATCGGTCACCTGAATTTATAAAGTGGCGATATTCTCAAATTCCAATTCGGAAGTATCATCTTTATAAGGTTGTAACTAATGATAAAATCGTGTCTGTAGTCATTTTACGGACAAAGAGAATATTCGGTGTTAGATGTGCTATTGTTGTAGACCTTCTGACACTCAGTAAGCATGAAAGCACAGAGGAACTTATCAGAAAGTTTGGTGGGGCTTCAGCTGATCTTATGATTTCAACTGTTCCAATTAATTCATTGGAATCTGAATCTCTGAAGTCTGCAGGATTTTTTAAAGTTCCGGAAATCCTGATGTTAAAAAAACTGTATTTCATTCTGCGAATACACTCAAGGAAAATTTCAGGCAACGTAACTGTATTTAAGAAGTGGTTTATTACCTTTGGCGACTACGATATTTTTTGATGAATATACTCACATTCGATCTTGAAGATTGGTTTCATATTCTTGATTTCAAGGATACTGCTCAGCCTGCTCAATGGCAGAATTTTGAATGCAGAATAGAAGCAAATACAGAGAGAATACTTCAGATATTAGAAGAGAGAAAATTGAAAGCTACTTTTTTTTGTCTCGGGTGGATTGCGGAAAAGTACCCGGCATTGGTTCGTAAAGTTTCAGAAAAGCATGAAATTGCCTCCCATTCCATGAGCCATCAGTTGCTGTATTTGCAAAGTAAAGCTGAATTCAAAGAAGATCTCAATCGAAGTTTATCTGTGCTGGAAAGTATTTCAGGTAATAAAGTAATAGCCTACAGAGCTCCGGGATTTTCTATAAGCCGTGAACATGACTATGTATTCGAAGAATTAGTAAAAGCAGGAATTAAAATTGATTGCTCTGTCTTTCCTGCTAAAAGAAATCATGGCGGAATTGCTGATTTTCCTATGCAAAAACCTTGTCGTTTGAACGGGCCGGGATTCGAGATTGTGGAGTTTCCTATCAACACGAGATCTGTGTTTTCAAAACAGATCGTTTTTTCAGGAGGAGGTTATTTTCGTCTGTTGCCATATTCAATGATCAGAAGGTGGATGGAAGAAGCTGGATATGTTATGACGTATTTTCATCCGCGTGACTTTGACCCGGACCAACCAATGCTTAAGAATTTATCGTTCAAACGCAAATTTATGAGCTATGCCGGACTAAATGGTTCTCAAGTTAAGCTGGAGAAAATGCTATCAGAATTTAAGTTTGTCAGCCTGGAAGAGGCTTATGCAACATTAGATCTTGACAATCTGCCAGTAGTTTCCTTATAATATTTTAACTTCTATTTATTGATAACTCGCCAATGAGTCGTTCACGGATTCGATTCAAAGCTGTATTTTAGTATCATGAATAAATTTTCACTTCTGCTGTTTGCCTTGCTTCTTACATTGTCAACTTCTGCACAGGAATCGTTGTTCCCTTTAAACAAGGATGTAAATACCCGGATTGAGTCTTTCATAAATTCTGATACAACTGGTTTTCACTCTTCTGTTAAGCCATACTTAATAACTGATCTTCGGAAAATTGCACCAATAGATTCTATCTTCAGCCCAATCGTAAAGGATGGGAAATTTACTAAAACATGGGTAGGAAGAAAATTATTGAAAGAGCATTTACTTTTTGTGAATGAAGATGATATTCTTCTTTCTGTTGATCCGGTTTTTAATCTTCAATATGGAAAGGAAAAGGAATCGATAAGTAATTATTTTGTAAATACACGTGGAGTACTTGTTCAAGCGAATGTAAATGATAAATTTTATTTCTACAGCGGTTTTCACGAAAACCAGGCAAGATATGTTTCTTATATTGATTCATCTGTTCGTTCAACAAATGTTGTTCCCGGTCAGGGCATTGTTAAATATAATCCAGAAAAAGTTTTTGATTTCAGTCAGTCGATTGGCGGAATAGGTTATATTCTTAATAAACATTTTGATTTCCTGCTTGCTCAGGATAAGAATTTTATTGGTGATGGCTATCGTTCATTATTATTATCCGATAACTCCTATAGTTATCCTTTTTTGAGAGTGAATATGACTTTCTGGAAGTTCAGATACACTGCAATTTATGCTGTCTACAGAGATCTGCAAAGTGTTCCTGATCCGAATATCGGATACCTTAAAAAATACAATACAACGCATAATCTTGATCTGAATATTGGGAAGAAAAATAAACTAACTGTCAGCATTTTTGAAACAGTAATGTGGGCTCCTTCTGCATCACGTGGGTATGAACTTGCTTATTTGAATCCGGTTCTCTTCATTCGACCGGTAGAAAATTCTCTTGGTTCACCGGATAATGTATTGCTGGGCTCAAATGTAAAATGGAAAATAAATCGCTCCAATATACTTTATGGACAATTGATGCTTGATGAATTATTGCTTGATGAAGTTCGATCCGGAAAAGGCTGGTGGGGAAATAAACAAGGATTTCAGATTGGATTTAAGAGCAGCAATTTATTCCGGATGAAAAATCTTAATATCCAATCGGAATTCAATTTTGTGAGGCCCTATACTTATCAGCATCGGACTTCTTCGCAAAGTTATACTCACTATAATCAATCTCTGACGCATCCTTTAGGAGCTAATTTTATCGAGTCGGTTTCATTTGTTAATTACAGGCATAAAAATTTATTTGCTGAATTAAAAGTACAGATAGCAAAAATGGGACGCGATACCGCCGATGTAAATCTGGGAAATAACATCTTTGATAGCTATGAAACCCGTGATATGCGCGATGGTGAACATGGGCATTATATGTTCGATGGTCTTAAATCGGACTTGAAAACGGTTGATTTGAGAGTGAATTACCTGATTAACCCGAAAACAAATTTTGTAGTCGAAGCAGGTATAATTATACGTAATTTTGAGAACGCTCAACAAAAAGATCAATCAACATTCTACTATTTTGGTCTTCGCACCTCATTGGAGAATTACTATTTTGATTTCTAAAAAAAAGAAAGCTGTAAATGTTTTTTCTTATTTGTTTCATAACAGCTTTCGTAATAGCTTTTGCTTCCATCCCAACTATTGTCCGGATAGCATCACGCTTACAATTGTATGATGAACCCAATGAGAGGAAACTTCACATACGTAGAACTCCTTTGCTTGGAGGTGTGGCAGTCTTTGCAGCAATGATCTTTTCTTTTACACTTGGTGCTGCTCCATATTTTGAGAAACAACATTTATTTATTATTACTTCTCTGATCCTTATTTTCTTTTTCGGTTTGCGAGATGATATTGCCCCACTAGCACCGATCAAAAAACTCTCCGGACAAATTACTGCTGCAGTAATTCTGATATTATTTTGCAAGATCAGACTTGAATCATTGCATGGCCTTTTTGGAATTTATGCATTGAATCAGTATGCATCATTTTTTATAACCTTACTCGGGATATTATTTGTTGTGAACAGTTACAATCTAATTGATGGCGTTGATGGATTGGCTTCAGGGCTTGGGATAATTGCTTCGCTCGTTTTTGCCATATTATTTTACATCTATAACGATCCTTTAATGTCCATATTATCACTTTCATTATGCGGTGCACTGATGGGATTTTTTCCTTATAATTTCAGAAGTGCAAGAATCTTTTTAGGCGACACAGGTACAATGACCATTGGGTTTGTTCTTTCAATATTTGCTTTTCGATTCATTGAACTGTCGCGTGAAGTTAATATCTCTGCATGGTTCAATTATCAATCGGCTC
>JAYUWA010000312.1:0-5396 GCA_043753795.1 Bacteroidota bacterium
TTATTGGCCCGTTAGGGCCATGCTCTTGGTTATATGCTGGAACTTTTATACTGTTGAAATAAGGGGCACATGCATTGTGTTTAAAGAGTTCGCCCCTAAAGGGGCTTGAGTTTCTCGTTTAGTCTAGTATTACCGAAAGTACGGCCCTAACGGGCCTGTCATTTCTACTTACATATACTTATTATGAATTCTTAAGTTTAACTTAATGACATTGAACTAACGTTGACGGTAATAAAGTAGGCGACATCTCACTTAATTTCAATAGATATTAATATGATTAAGTTGACGCCTATGCGATAGCAATAAGGATTGTGTTCTTCGTGTTTAGATTTCTTTTCAAGCAACCTGCCTCTGCTCCAAAAGCAGATCACTCTTCACCTCATGCGGAATGCTGAAGCTAAATCTTGTTCCTTCACCAATTGTTGATCTTAACCAGATCCGGCCATTTCTTTGTTCAATGATCTTTTTTGCAATTGAAAGTCCAACACCCATTGTTTCATGGTCATCACGTCTGCTCAGGGTCTGAAACAAAATAAAAATCTTTTCAAAATATTGTTCTTCAATTCCCGGACCATTGTCTTCAATGTGAATGATAGTCTCCTGCTCATTTACTTCTGTTGAGATCATAATGGCATTCCTTTCTTTATTATTGAAGCGAATAGCATTATCAATAATATTTGAAAGCACACGACGTAATTTCAATTCTTCCATCTTTACTTTTGGCATGCCTTCCTGAATCATGAATGAAGGTGTCTTTCCATTTTGTTCTATTACGAGGAAGTCTTCAACAATCAGATTCAGATCAACTTCAGTAATTTCAGATTCTGACTTTTCCGATTTGGTATACTCTAAAAGTCCATTCAGCAATAGCTCCATTCTGCTGACTCGTTGCTTGATGATATTAAAATTAGCCTGCACTTCCTTCGGAAGTTTTCCGTCCATGTCTTCTTCGATCATTGCTGTTAACCAGGCGACAGCACGTAGCGGAGATTTCAAGTCGTGCGATGCAATGGAGACAAATTTTTCCAGTTCCTTATTCGTTTTTTCTAGGCCATGTGAATAAGCATTCAACAATTCATTTTTATTTTCTAGCTCTTTATTTTTTTTGGCAAGTGCATCTCGGGATTTTGTTATGCTTTGAATGACAACATTTTTTCCACTCTGCAAATAGGCCGCTTGTGATGAAATTAAAAATGCCGTCAATATTCCATTGGTAAGAAAATCCTGACTGATCAATGCGGTATCATTCTTAAACATTGCAAACGATGTCAGATCTGTGAATCTACTTATCAGAAACATGTAAACGAAATGCGCAACAACCCCAACAGTGAAATACTGACCGGGTTTTTTTCCAAGCAACATGAAAGCATAGAGAATGATAACAGCCCAATACAAAGAGCCACCCGTCATAATTCCGCCGCAAGTATAAGCCACGCTATGTACAAGACAGAATGCAGCGATCATCATTATCCAATAATGCTTTTGTAATTTGTCAACTTTTTGCGTCATGAAAAAATTAAACTTCATGATACATCCTTGTGCAAGTATTAAAAACGGCAGAAAGCCCGGATCAGGAATAGTCAGCATCATTTGCGCAAAAATTCCGGTGCACACAAGTGCTCCTGTATACGAAAAGATCCGATATAAGATAAACCTTTGACGCGATATTACATCGTCTTCAGGGATCTGTTGGAATACTCCATTTCCAGATAGTATTCTGATAATTTTATGCATAGAATCCGGCGCAACGCCACTAGTGTGTATACTCTTATTCGCCAGAGTACAGCCAAGGTTTCCGCTTTTCCTTAAACTGTAAGAAATGGACAGTAATTGCTGAAATATACTGGATGATCAGATGAAAATAACTGTATGAATCTACTATTTAGTCCACCAAAGGATTAAAAGTTTAATAGGCAATCAAGAATCTGGTAGTTAGAATATTTCAAGATTTATGTTTTTATCTTTTAAAAATTGAAGTTAATTAATTTTCAAAATTCTTTAATTTAATGACCCTTTATTTTTTTTCAAGCCTTCACTTCACTTCACTTCATTATTAATTATTAGCCCCCTGCTCAATCCACCTCCCAATAACCTCCCTTTCCTCAACTGTCATCCCCGTTTTATTTCCTTGTGGCATCGACTGAGTGTTTACAGTGCGTAGCATTATTTTGTCAGTCATCTTATGGATCTGTTCGTAATTGTCAAACATCACCCCATTTGGTGCAACTAATTGTACATCGTCTGTCGGCTTGGCCGAATGACATTGGTTGCAACGAAGTTTAAAGATCGTCTGCACTTCTGAAAATTGAACCGGCTTAGTGTCCTTACTTTTGAATTTTGATGGAGCAGTAACAATGATCAACGCTAAAATCGCAATCGTAGCAAATGGAATCATCCATACTGCTTTCTGTCCTTTCTCGTGTAAGTTGATGTAATGTCGAACTGCAACACTGGCTAACGTTAAACCTGCAAGTATTGCCCAATTCCACGAGTGTCCGAAGGTCACAGGAAAGTGATTGCTGATCATCACAAAAATTACAGGCAACGTAATGTAGTTGTTATGCAAAGATCGAAGTCCTGCCATTTTACCTAACTCCGGATTCAACGGCCGACCTTCTGTTGCTGCTGCTACTAATTCTTTCTGTGATGGGATGATGGTAAAGAAAACATTCCCGGCCATGATCGTTCCTAGTAAGGACCCAATATGCATAAATGCTGCGCGACCGCTAAGAAATTTACTTAACACAATAGAGTAGAGTACAACGATCAGAAATCCAACTATTGCAAAAAGTTTTTTCTTGTGAACTAATGGTGATTTGCAAAGGAGATCATAAATGATCCAGCCGCTGATCATACCGCTGAGGCCAATCATGATGGCTACTGCGGGACTAATATCCCGTACAGCAGGGTCGATCATATACGATTTAGCATTCATGTAGTAAACAATGTTCAGCAACACAAATCCCGAAAGCCATGTGAAGTAGGCTTCGTATTTAAACCAGTGTAGTTTTTTAGGAAGCTGGCTGGGAGCAGTTTTATACTTTTCTACATGATAAAATCCGCCACCATGAATTGCCCACAAATTACCTGCTAATTCATTACGCAAATTTTCTGTTCTGTTCAAACTGTTTTCCAGGAAAATAAAATAGAAGGACGCACCGATCCATGCAATTCCAAAAACAACATGGATCCAGCGGACAAGCAGATTCATCCAATCCATGATATGAGCTTCCATGCCACTACCTGCCAGAAATTGTCCACCTGCAAATATCGCTGCAGAGATGATCAGTAAGGAAAGTAGAGTAGTGCGGCTCTGTTTTAAAATTGCTTTCGCTGCATTGGTCTCTTCACTACTTTCTTTTTTTCCAAGTATTGACATACCTGAGTTAAGTGCTATGATAGTGATCATGAGCAGAACAGCAATTCCAAGAGCAATATAAAAAGGTGACATAAGAAGTTGCTAAAATTATTTACGACGCCCAAGCAGGATGCGGTAGAACGACCGACTACGGATTTCATCGATAGTAAGCCCCGTTGCCAACGCTTCTTTCTCCGTTATTGCACCGCAATTCATCGCTTTAAGAAAGTAGTTCAGTAATCCTTGTCCTGTTGCAGCATCATCAAAGACATCACCTGATAATGTTGCCTGTGCAGCTTTGTCAACAAAGTTTTTTAACCGCAGTGCAGCATCTTCATAGCTTTCAAGGAAGAAAGTATAAGTAGCAGCATAACGCATCGGTAATTGTGCCGGATTCAGATCCCAACCTTGATAAAATCCATTGATGAGTGAATGCATGGTATGACCATAACCAAGTTTCCAAGCACTATGAACAACAGCTCTGTTTTCCAATTCCTGATCGAGCGAAAGATTTTCTCCACGGTGCGGACCAACAGGCATTACGTTAGTTGCGCCATCAGATAGCATTATTCCGGTTCCACCTAAAGCAACTCTTGTCATGTGATGTGCGAAGTCGCAGACAGGATGATCCATCGTCTGGAATTTAGCAGTGATATTACACGATGCAGTATAATCGTACGTTCCGAAATGTGCAGCAATACATCTGCCTTTACCTGCTCTGATCAAACTTAGCAACGGATTTTTTCCATCTTCATCCATTACTGCTTGTGTTGCCTCGACCATCATTTCCATTTTCAAAGTGCCGGATGGAAGTCCGTGAACTTTTTCAAGTGCCTCGAATAATTTCACCAATGCTTCTATTTGCTGAGGTATTGTCACCTTTGGTAGCATTACAACAAAATTGTCTGGGATTTTATTTCCGGAATTTTCAAGTAATGTAGTAATGAAAATATCAAGCGTCCTGATACCTCGTGCCTTAAGATCTTCAGTAAACGGTTTTATCCGGATTCCAATGAACGGAGAAACAGTTTTTTCTTTCATTCCTTTTGCAAGTTCCTTTGCAGCATTAACTGCTGTTTCATCTTCTTCTTTATCGGGGCGGTTTCCGAAACCATCTTCGAAATCGATCCTGAAATCTTCAACTGCCTCTCGCTCTAATTTTGCAACGATCTTTTTATAAACCGTGTATGGCAGCCAGGCGCTTTCTTTTTTTCTTTCAACATCAGACAACTGGTCAAGTTTGCTTTCCAACATTTGAATTTCTGAAACTGTCGTTGGTAACGATTCGTGCCCTGTTAATTCCAAAACTTTCGCTAAAACTGAAAAATTAGGAGCATTAGTTTTAAAGCTCTTCAAAGCGATCTGACCCATTTTAACAGTGGTGTCAGATTTAAAAAGATTCGCACCGCCATACACAGTATGTACCGGCTGTCGATCTGAATTTTCTCCGGGATAAACTTTCTGAAAAGCAAGGTTCGCTACCTGCAATTCGTTTAATACTTTTTCTGTCGCTTCTACTGGAATTGATAATTTCATTTTTTTTGATTACTTTAATTTTGATGTACGTTTTTACGAATCTCGAATTACGAAAAAGTTAACTTCCCCTATACGTCGAATACCCAAACGGATTCAACAACAACGGCACATGGTAATGTGAATCTTCGCTGATCTCAAATTCTACAGTGACACTCGGATAAAAACTTTTGACATTTAGTTTATCAAAATACTGTTTTACATCGAAAATCATCCGGTAATGGCCATGTGAAAGTTTGATCTCTTTTGATAACAGATCGCTGATCCTGCCATCATCATTGGTAACTCCGGAGGCAAGCTCTGACCAGTTACCGAATGCACTTTGTTCTAAACGGATTCGAACTCCTTGTGCAGGTTTGCCCAATGAAGTATCCAAAATATGTGTAGTTATCTGACTCATGAAAATAATTTGTTTATTCTGAGGTGTGTGATCTTGTTTTGCTCTCTGGCTGCAATTTTTATTTCTACCTCCGGTGAATTAGGAAGTCTATTCTTAAGCATCTCC
>JAYUWA010000313.1:0-5389 GCA_043753795.1 Bacteroidota bacterium
GTCTTATAAGTGGTAATGTGTGAATTTTTTGCGAAGAAAATTTAACTTCAATTTTAAGGGAATTTTCTTCGCAAAAAATTCACACATATCTGCCCAAAAACAACGGTCCCTGAGCGAAGTCGAAGGGCGAACGTTTTGAATTTCGAACAACGGGTTAACTAGTGCTTTGCAATAAAACTGTCAGACTAATAGTAAATTTTACTCATTTGAAAAGTGAAAGAGTTAAGCTTAGGACCGAAAAGGTCCTTCCAGGCTGACTAACAGTTTATTTTATATGCACAAAGGGAGAAAAAAGGTTTTCTATTGTTAATTACTTGAATTTTATGTAAAACTCTTTCATTCAACCTATTACGTTCATGAAAATTTGATTTCTGTCGAATACTATTTTCCAATCTCTATTCTCTAATTACAATTAAACGCTTATAGAATTTTTCTATCTTGCAGCCTGTTAAGAGCAAAAAAAGCAATGGCAAAAAAAGAAACTAAATCGAATCTTGACTTTCCGTTTGGGAAGGAGAACCTGACATGGATGTTTATTGGCATCGGAGTTATTTTTGTGGGGTTTTATTTGATGATAGGTGGTGGCTCAGAGGATCCAAAAGTTTTCAATCCGGAAATTTTCAGTGCACGTAGAATTACAGTAGCTCCTGTTTTAGTGATCCTTGGATTGGCGATTGAAGTGTATGCCATCATGAAAAAAAGTAAAGACTAGTCTTTCACTTTTTTCTAAACGAATTCAACTAAAGAATTGAATTCATACTATACAATTACAAATGACAATTTTCCAGGCCATTATCTTAGCCATCATTGAAGGGCTAACAGAGTTTTTACCTGTCTCTTCTACAGGTCACATGATAATCGGTTCATCGATGATGGGAATTGCATCCGATCCATTTACAAAATTATTTACAGTCAGTATTCAGTTCGGCGCCATTCTTTCGGTTGTGATGATCTACTGGCGGAAATTCATTCCCGGAAATAATTTCGCAGAGACGTTTAAGTTTTATAAACGGTTAGTGATCGCATTCATTCCTGCAGCAATAATTGGTTTATTATTTAAGCAAGAGATAAATGCGCTTCTGGAAAATGTTGTAGTAGTTGCAATTGCATTACTTGTTGGTGGAATTATTTTTATACTGCTTGACAAATGGTTTGCATACGCAGAAGAACGTGGTGAAAGTGAAATTAAATCAGACAAGAAAGCTTTTATCATAGGTTGTTTTCAGGTCATTGCAATGATACCCGGAGTATCACGATCTGCTGCAACTATCATAGGTGGATTGACACAAAAGCTTAATAAAAAAGCAGCAGCGGAATTTTCTTTTTTCCTTGCTGTACCGACAATGTTTGCAGCAACAGCAAAAGATATTTTCGATTATGTACAGGAAGGTGGAATTGGTTTGCAGGGAAATCAGATCATGTTATTAGTGATTGGAAATGTGGTTGCATTTTTTGTTGCATTGTTAGCAATCAGATCATTTGTATCCTATCTGACAAAACACGGATTTAAAATTTTCGGATACTATAGAATCATTGTTGGTCTTGCGATTCTCATTCTTTATGGAATGGGATATAATTTGCAGATCATCTGATGAGTAATTCAACAGACAGAATTATTCTCATTAACAAACCTCTTCGCTGGACTTCATTTGATGTTGTAAAAAAACTGAAGAAGCCTTTGCTTGAAGAATACAAACTGTTATTTCCTGAAGAAGAACGAAAGCTGATCAAGCGATTTAAAGTAGGTCATGCCGGAACGTTAGATCCATTAGCAACCGGTCTTCTTGTTCTGTGTACAGGAAAGCTAACAAAGAAGATCAGCGAAATTCAGGATGCAGAAAAAGAATATACCGGAACGATAGTCATTGGTTCAACGACTGCGTCTTATGATCTGGAAACAGAGCCGGAAAACCATAAGAGTTTTGATTTTGTTACTGAAGAAATGGTAAGAGCGTTAGCAAAGGAAATGGAAGGTCTTCAACAGCAAACTCCGCCGATACATAGTGCCATTAAAGTTGATGGTCGTCGTGCATACGATATGGCCAGAAAAGGAATCGAAGTTGAATTAAAGTCGAGAGAGATTGAGATCAGGGAATTCGAGATCACCCGTTTTGCATTACCGGAAATAGATTTCAGAATAGTTTGTACAAAGGGCACATATATTCGTTCATTGGCACAGGATTTTGGAAAGAAGCTGGGAACGGGCGGACATCTTTCGGCGCTTTGCAGGACACGCATAGGGAACTATGACCTGAGAAATGCGGTGAATCCAATGGATTTTTTGGTTCAAATTACTGAAAACAAGAACGTTAGTCCTGAATAAAAATATTAGGCCAAATCCTTTACAAGGGGGGTATCACTGTAGTATATTTGCCGCCCGTTTGGGTCATCCTAACTGCCCCAACAATTAAAACCAAACTATGAAATTATCCCAATTTAAAGTGAATGTCCCGGACACATTGATAGCGACACATCCGGCTAAGAATCGAGAAGATGCACGTTTGATGGTGATGGACAGAAAGACAGGAAAGATCGAGCACAAGCACTTTAAAGACATTCTTGAATACTTTACTGATGGTGACACGATGGTAGTGAACAACACCCGTGTATTTCCAGCTCGTCTTTATGGAAACAAAGAAAAGACCGGTGCAAAGATCGAAGTGTTTTTACTTCGCGAATTGAACCGTGAAAGTCGTTTGTGGGATGTGTTAGTTGATCCGGCTCGTAAGATCCGTATCGGCAACAAACTTTATTTCGGTGATGATGATCTGTTGGTTGCTGAGGTGATCGACAATACAACATCAAGAGGAAGAACATTGCGTTTTCTTTTCGATGGACCATATGAAGAGTTCAAAAAGACAATTACAATTTTAGGAAATACTCCCCTTCCAAAATATATCAAGCGTAAGGCTGAGCCGGAAGATATGGAACGTTACCAGACAGTTTTTGCACGTAACGAAGGTGCAGTTGCTGCTCCGACGGCAGGATTGCATTTCAGTCTGCCGTTAGTAAAACGTTTAGAATTGAAAGGCGTGAATTTCGCTGATCTTACATTACACGTTGGACTTGGAACTTTCCGTCCGGTAGAAGTTGAAGATCTTACAAAGCACAAAATGGATTCAGAGCAAGTGATCATCACTCCTGAAGCATGTACTGTTGTAAATAAAGCGAAGACACAGAAGAAAAAGATCTGTGCCGTTGGGACGACAGTGATGCGTGCAATTGAATCATCAGTATCGACACAAGGCGAATTAAAACCATTCGACGGCTGGACAAACAAATTCATTTTCCCGCCATACGATTTTAGTGTTGCAAACTGCATGGTGACGAATTTTCACATGCCTGAATCAACATTATTGATGATGGTTTCTGCATTTGGAGGTTACGAAAATATTATGAATGCCTACAAGGTAGCCGTAAAAGAGAAATATCATTTTTATAGTTATGGGGATGCGATGTTGATTATATAATCGGTGGCGAATGGGATTTCGTAATTCGAGATTACAAATACAAAAGAAGGGGATCAAAGTATATTACACTTTGACCCCCTTTGTTTTTGTGGTGCAATTCCTTAAAATTCCAGTAAACTACTGTTTCACTATTTTCTTCGACACTACATTTTTTTCTGTTCTCATTTGCAAATAATAAACACCACTTGAAAATTGACTCATATCGACTTGTAGATACTCCCCATTATTAAGCGAGACAAACTTTATAGATTCCATTTGTCCAAGCGAATTCGTAATATCGATTTCCTTCACCGACTCTTTTATTGAACGATTCACAAACAACAAATCACGCACTGGATTCGGAAAAACAGAATACGCTTCAATTGGCGTAGTGATATCAGAAATTTCAGTCGGCAAACTATCGCAAACTGTACTTCCTTCTGCCCCTAGAAAATAATTCGGATGATTTGGCATAGTAAAAGCATTATATGCTGGCAAAGCAATACAATGCTGACAAAAGTCGCACGATAGACCTGCACTGTCCGGGTAATTTATTACATGCATTACACTTGTTCCATTGCCACAATTAAAATATATCTTTCCATCAGGAGCTAAAGATGCGAGATAAAAATTAGCATACAATCCATCAGTTCTAAATCCATCATAAACTCCTACAGTAACTCTTGAGCTATCAATATTTACAGCGTTAAGATCAAACTGATAGATATAATTCATACTTGAGATGTATAGATATCTTCCACTGGGCGAAAATGCTGCTCCGGCCGCCAATGCTGAATCATTAATATCAATATGAATTAAATTGCTGAAATCACCAGTGCAACGGTCAAAATCCCAAATGTCCAAGTCCTCAAAAGGTTCATAATAAACATATTTACTCCCTTGCTGTGAAAATACAGATTGACAAACTCCTACATCTCTCCAAGTGACTAAGTCCTGAATAAAAGGGCCCGATATTCCACTTGGTGTAACTAGAAATTTATACATGTTACCACTATGGAATTGATGAACCATTATCCACCAATCCCGACCGTTTGCATGTTTAGTTGCAGTTATTCTTCCTGGAACTAGACTATCATTAAGAAGCACTGAATTCTTTTGTACAACAGCTCCCAATCCTCCGTCCAAACTCATGTCAATTATTGAATAATACAAAAACAAAGACGCATAAGTATCGTAATCATCAATAGTTTGATGAAACAAATAGTACTTAGTACTATCTTCAGGAAACGGAATAATCAAGTTCCCTTGCGGAATTGTCAAACCATTGGCGGTATGATTATTTGTAAAGAAGGAAGGATTTAAACCACTCCCATTGCTCATTGTATCGTCTAAAGAATTTGCGACATAAATACCATTCGTATAGAAAAGTAAATTTCCTTGAGAGTCGCAGATTACTCCATTTGTAGTATTCAAATTCATGCTCCTCTGGGACAATGAAAGATTCATAGTCCCAGAACTAAAATCTAGGTTCATTGGATTAAAATTTTGTTGACAACATTCATAACCAAGTAACCAAAGATTATTTATTCCTTGAGAGAAAGAACAATGTACACTCAAACAAAATACGCCTATATAAAATAATCTAATCATCCTTATTGGTTCAATATTATTTTTCCTGCATCAAGCTGTCCACCTGACTCGCTAATTATTCGATAATAATAAACTCCACTTTCTAAAGATTCTAATGATCCATTTAATGAAGCCTGTTGTGAAGTTAAGGAATATACTTTACAAATTCTATCAAAGTCCGGATTGAATAACTTATAAATGGATCGGGCACGAAAAACGGCAGGGCACGCCAATAGAAAAGTAAAATTTGAACTACTGTATCCATCCGACCAACTACACCTAATCTTCTCTAAAACTATTTATTTTTCTCGAATGTTGAATGCTTAAGGCAACAATTCTTCCAGGCGATT
>JAYUWA010000314.1:0-5364 GCA_043753795.1 Bacteroidota bacterium
ATATAGAAATTTTTTTAAAATATTTTCAATTTTTATTCGTCTGCACTACCATGATAAAAGTTTTCGGCAAAGCCCCATCCGGCAATCGCTTAAAAAGAATCCATAACTCTCCGAATTACCAAGACGGCTCATTCATAAACATCGAACCCACAGAAACCATTCTAAAAGGTGCTTCCATGCGGAAAATAATGGTGGATTTTTTCTTCAGTAAAGTGAAAGACTTGTATCCGCCTGCACCTGTAAACACTTTTAAAACTGATCTCAACTCACTTTCAAATGAGAAAAGTTCACTTGTCTGGTTCGGACATTCTTCCTACTTCATCAATCACAAAGGCTTTAAGGTTCTGGTTGATCCTGTTTTCAGCGGACATGCTTCGCCGTTTTTTTCAATGGTGAAAGCGTTTGAAGGGGCGGATATTTACAAAGCAGAAGACATTCCTCCGATTGATATTTTATTGATCACACACGATCATTACGATCACCTGGATTATAAAACAATTCTGAAGCTGAAAGGAAAATTTAAAAAAGTTGTAACTGCACTTGGTGTTGGTTCGCATCTGGAGTATTGGGGAATTGAAGAAAATAAAATAATCGAACTGGATTGGTGGGAAAGTTTTCGTGTGAATGAGAATATTGAATTCGCGTCAACACCATCACGGCATTTTTCAGGGCGGACAACAAAACGTGCGAATACATTATGGAGTTCGTTTGTACTTGATCTGGGTGACATGAATTTTTTTTCTAGGCGGTGATTCTGGATATGACAGTCAGTTTAAAAAGATCGGTGAAAAATTCGGTCCATTTGAATTTGCACTTTTGGATTGCGCACAGTACGGCGACAATTGGCCCTATATTCATATGGTTCCTGAACAAACGGCTCAGGCAGCAATTGATCTGAATGCAAAATATCTGATCCCGGTCCATTGGGGGAAATTTAAACTGGCCAATCATCAGTGGAATGAACCGATTGAACGGATCAAAAAATCCGCTTCAGAATTGAATCTAAGATTCGAAATCCTGGTGATCGGGAAGGTGTTGGAATTCTGAAAATTCATCTCGATACGAAACTGTCATTTTTTTGTAAGAATATTTATGATGGATATCTGAGTGGAAATATTATTACCTTTATTTTTTTTAAAACTTAGTGATCTTGTGTTTAAATTCTATCAGATTACAAATGCCAAAACTATGAAGAGAATAATCACCCTAATCCTATTCTTTTTTTCACTCAAATCATTTTCGCAAAGCACCTTTGTAAAAACTTTTGGAAACATCCACAGCGATATGGGAACTTCTCTCGTTGAAAGTTTTGACAAAGGAATTATTTTGGCAGTAGCTTCAAGTACGAACAGTATCAATCTTCAAGCATGTCTGGTAAAGACCGATGTAAATGGAATCTTACAATGGAGCAAAAATAAACAGGTCGGAAACTATTCATATCCGCAATCGATTGTTGAAACAAGGGATTCAGGTATTTTAATTTTCGGAAGCGCGAATTACGATCCGACGTTAAACGGCAACGATGATTTCTTGTTCTTGCTGAAAACCGATTCCGCAGGAAATGATCTCTGGTCAAAGGAATACAGGCTCTCAGCAAATGATCGTCCGGTAAAGTTGCTCAAAGCTGCATCCGGAGGATTCATTATGTGCTCCATCGGTGACTATAATTTAGGAAGTTATTCAAAGGCTAATATTGTCAGGCTCGAAGAAGATGGTTCAATACGTTGGTCCAAAAGTCTGTTCCTGCCTTACGGAATCCATCCGTGGTCGATCGTAGAATCTATTGATGGTAACATTTGTATGGCCGGAAATTGTGTTGGTTATAATCCGATCTTCTTCAACGATATTGCAGTGTGCTATATGGATTCTTCCTGCAATGAGATCTGGTCGAAAGTTTTTCAAACCTTCTACGATGATGAATGCAATGTTCTGACAACAAATTCTTCGGGCGAACTTTTTATCAGTGGTCGCGCTTATTCAATCGCAAGAGAGTGGGATGTCATACACATAAAGCTGGATCGAAGTGGTAGTATTCAATATCAAAATTTATATGATGCCGGCACTTCTAATGGAGAAGTCATGCGCACCGGAATTGCATATGACGATGGAAGTACACTGCTTTTAGGTGATGTTGGTGGCTGGGATGAAAGAGATATTGCTATGATGCGAATTAACTCTGATGGAAGTATCCGTTGGAGCAGACGCTATCCTTTTTCGCCGAATTTTACAAATTATCCATACGACATAATCGAAACAACAGATCAGGCATTTGTCTATACAGGAGATATTCGCCCGCCCGCCTATTATCGTGATGCTGCTTTGATTCGGACAACCGATTTGGGCGAGATAACCTGCTATCTGGATACAGTAAATTTCATTGCTTATCAGGACACATTGATTGAAATTTTCCCAACCCTTTTGATCACTAATAATAACAGTCTGCCAATCGATTCCTTAATAAATGAACCACTTAATTTAATTACAGAAAAAACAGCCTGTCAGCAGATTTTTCCAATTCCAAATTTCACATTTGTTGAAGACACGATCTGTACTTCGCAGTGTGTATCATTCACAGATCTTTCGTTGAATCAACCCATATCGTGGTACTGGACTTTTGCAAATGCAGATAGTACATTTTCTATAATGCAGAATCCTGAAGAAATTTGTTTTCCGTCGAAAGGAAAATTTAATGTTACACTTGTTGTTACTAATGTCGATGGGTCATCTTCAGTCACAAAAGAAGTTAATGTAGGTAGTGAATGCCCTGTTGTGCCATTTGTAATTCCAAATGTCTTTACACCAAACGGCGATGGAATAAATGATTTTTTTGAGATTGAAAATTTGCCTTTAAGTGCAGAAATAAGTGTTTACAACAGATGGGGGATGGAGATGTTTTCTTCTGAAAATAAAAAGAGATTCTGGACCGGTTTTAACGAGAAGGGAACAAAAGCGAATGACGGAGTTTATTACTATGTTGTAAACGATAATGGAACAATTTACAAAGGCACAATTCAATTGATAGGATCGAATTAAGCTGTAATAAATTCTGCGATATTGATAGTCAATATTTTATAACTTATTACAATCATTCAACAACTCAGTATTTTTATCGGGAATTTTATATATTTGACAACCACATTATAATCTCCCAAGAATGAAATTTCCTAAGTTAGTGATAACAGTGTTGTCACTCTTATGCCTTAACCGAAGTGTGAATGCTACAACCTTCAGGGTGCTTTTTTTAGGAAATAGTTATACAGCAGTAAATGATCTTCCTCAGATAATTTCAAACATTGCATCATCAAACGGAGATTCGCTTTCTTATTTGTCATATTCTCCGGGAGGTCATACGTTTCAAAATCATTTTACTGATCCAATTTCTATTTCATTGATCAATCAAGGAAATTGGGATTTTGTTGTCTTGCAGGAGCAAAGTCAATTACCTTCTTTTCCAATAGGACAAGTTCAGATTTCTGTTTATCCTTATGCGAGGCTACTTGATAGTTTGATAACATTGAATAACCCATGTGCTGAAACAATTTTTTATATGACGTGGGGCAGAGAGTTTGGTGATGCAAGTAATTGTTCATCATGGCCACCGGTTTGTACTTATGAAGGAATGGACAGCCTTCTTCGATTACGATATCTTGAAATGGCTTTCAATAATAATTCAATTGTTTCGCCTGTAGGAGCAGTATGGAATCATATTCGACAGACTTATCCTAACATTGAACTGTATCAGATCGACGAAAGTCATCCATCAAATCAAGGATCATATGCTGCAGCATGCTGTTTTTATGCAAGCATTTTCAGAAAGGACCCTACAACGGTCACATTCGATTTTGGAATCCATCCTCCCAATGCTGGTCGGATCCGTCAGGCTGCGAAAGAAATTGTTTTCAATAATATGACAGATTGGTTTATTGGCACATACGATCCGAAGGCAAATTATAACTATATGAATCTTGGTGGCAATGCGGTTTCATTCGACAATGCGTCGTCTAACTCTGTAAGTTACCGATGGGATTTCAATGACGGAAGTGTTTCCACTTTGAAAGATCCAATTCATTACTTTTCTTCAACAGGAATTTATGATGTGTCGCTTGTAACCTTTAACTGTTCCTATTCAGATACCAATGTTATGTCAGTGAATGTGACCAATACTTCTGTTGTTCAAATGAATGATCCGTATAGAATTGTTCTTTCTCCAAATCCAGCTACTGATTTTATTGAGATTAACGGTATACCACAAGGGCATACAAATTGCACACTTGAACTGATAAATTTATTGGGGGAAGTTGTGCACAAATTTGAACTCCGAAATGAATTGAAATTTGATGTACAGAATTTGCAGGATGGTTTTTATTTTGCTAATATTACTTCAAATGACGGCTTTCTGAAATCCATTCCATTTATACTGAAATAAAATTAATGAAACATATCTTCGCCCTTGCTTTATTGATCACATTGATTTCTTGCGATTCCAAAAAGTCGGATTCTAAAAACGGACTTACTCAGTTTGAGTGGATGGAGGGAGAATGGATGGACAGTACTTCCGATGGCAAAATGGTTGAGATCTGGAACCGGATAAATGATTCAACGTTTGTCGGAAGCAGTATCTATATGGCAGGAATTGATACGATATTTTATGAGGAAATTTCTCTGAGAATGAAGAATCAAAAGATCTTTTATGTACCAAGTATTCAAAACCAGAATAACGGTGAAGCCGTTTATTTTGCCTTTACCGGTGCAACAAAAAGGGAGTTTACATTTGAAAATCAGGAACACGATTTTCCTAAAAAAATAGTTTATACAAACCCGCATAAAGATTCTCTTGTTGCTTTTATAGAAGGTCCGACTGCGAACGGATACAAAAAAGAGTTTTTTAGAATGCGTAGGGTAAAATAATAGCAGTAATATAATTTGTTGGGTTTTAAAGAAGAAGACGTGAGTATAAAAAACGAAATTTTAATTCATTGCAAGCAAGTCTTAACAGAAAAAGTACATTCTTTTAAAGATAAATTAAATGAATTGGTCTCCGATGCAGAGAACGACTCTAAGAGTTCCGCAGGCGACAAACATGAAACGGCAAGGGCAATGATGCAGATCGAGCAGGAAAAACTAATTACTCAATTTAACGAAGCCGACAGACAATTAGAGATTCTGTCATCTATTAATCCGGATGAAGAAGTAAAATCAGTTCGCACAGGTGCATTGGTAGAAACAAATAAAGGCATGCTGTTTCTTTCCATTCCTTTGGGAAAGATAAGAATTAAGAATTCAGACATTATGGTTATTTCTGCAATTGCTCCACTTGCAAAGGCAATGATGAATGCCAAGAAGAAAGAAACCGTTACATTTAAT
>JAYUWA010000315.1:0-5363 GCA_043753795.1 Bacteroidota bacterium
GTAAACCGAGTATTTATATATGTCTCCAATACTGATTCTCCTGAAAGTCGGAAAATATTCAAAGTATCCAATTGAGCTCTTTTGATATCTGCAGTAAAATTAAATTCCGGGAGCGCCTTTCTGTAGTCAATTGTTCCGATGAAATCAAAGTTGACATTTGGCTCATCGACAGATAATTTACCGTTGAATAATTTTTTTGCAAATACACCGTCGACTTCGATCTGACGGTAAGTATAATTTTTGAATTCGAGTTCTTCAATCTTTCCATCTAGTACAGCATTAACATTGTCAAATCGCATACCGCTTCCTTTTATATCTAGGCTTAGTGTAACTCTTCCTAATTCAGGAAGTTTAGCAATAACACCTGCATTGAATTGAGAAGAAGAAAGATGTCCGCTATAAGCAGTGGTCTTTCTGCTTTTATCATATTTCAAATTTAAATCTGACGATATATTTCCCAAAGCAGTAGAAATAGTTCCATAGGCTACAAAGTCATTGTAAAAACCTGTAAATCTACCTTTGAATTTTACTACCCCTAAAGCTTCAAGATTTTCAGGGATTTCTAAATGATAGGCTGAGTCAAATGGCGGAATAGGAATTGTTTCAAGATCTCTTCGAGAACTGGTGATCTCGTTTGCCGTAAGCTCGATGAATGTATCTGCAATTTTTGGCAAACCATTCATCGCTATATTCCCTTTGAAGGAAGTGTTTTTACCATATTCAAAACTGACATTTTTACCTTTGAAGTTGTTTACTTTTCCTTTAAAATTACCATGGATAATCAATGTGTCATCCATTCCCCAGAGTTCATCTGTGAAAAATGAAATGTCTTTGAATGATATTTTTGAATGATTAAAATCTGTTTTCCAACTGACCAGCGATGTGAATTCATCGAATGCTGCAAAACTATCGAATTGAAAGGTCAGATCAGTTTTTATATCTGTGAAAGGAGAACGTATCACAAGATCCTCAACACGGATCTCTGTATCAGATAATTTCGCATTACCGGAAAAATCGTTGACAATCAATCCTGACTTCTCATTAAACCTTAGTTTTCGAATTTCAGCAAAAATTGAATCATTGATCACATGCACATCATTGAACTTTCCGTAGATTGAACTCACATCCAGATTCTCAAAGTTTACACCACGAACCTGAAAAGTATCGTTCTCATTATGACGCCGGAAATGCATGTTCTCCAATTCCAGGCTTTTTAGTTGCACACTCCATGGTGCAGACGTTGATGTATCTGAAGATGCAAAATAATTGGTAAGGAAATAGAGATTGTCGTGCTCTTCACCTTTATATCGATTCAGATTAAAAGTTCCTTGCGATAATAAAAGGTTGCTGATCGTAATTGCTTTGTCTTTGGAAGAAAATTTACTGATAGCCACATTGATCTCTTTTGCATACACTAAAGTATCTCCGCGTTGATCTTTGATCAGCACTCCTTTGAGTACAACACTTTTTACGAGACGAAAACTCAGACGTTCTATTGAAATTTCTGCCTTCATTTCCGACGACAAATAGGAAGTTGCAGCCTTACCTAACCAGGTCTGAACTGCATCGACCTGTAAGACCAGAATGACGGACAAGAGCAGAAAGAGTAGAATACTCAATGTCCAATACAGAAAACGTCTTACTTTTTTGATATTTTTGTCTTTTTAAAAGTCATTTCTCCCGTCAACATTCATACCATGGAAAAGGTCTTCATATTGGGAATAGAATCCTCTTGCGATGAGACATCTGCAGCAGTCATCTGCAATGAAATGGTGCTTTCAAATGTCATTGCCGGACAGGAACTGGTCCACCGATTTTATGGTGGTGTCGTTCCCGAATTAGCTTCCCGGGCTCATCAGCAGAAGATCATACCTGTTGTAGAAGAGGCTCTTCGGAAGGCAAATATAACCAAAAACGAACTTAATGCAGTAGCTTTTACACGTGGTCCCGGATTAATGGGAGCATTATTAGTAGGAGTTTCTTTTGCAAAATCGTTTGCAATGGGACTTAATATTCCATTGATCGATGTTAACCATATGCATGGTCATATTCTCTCGCACTTTTTACAACCTCTAGTTCAGCATTCTGTTGAATTCAAGCAAGTTCCGTCGTATCCATTTCTTTGCCTGACAGTTTCCGGCGGACATACACAGATCGTTAAAGTCAGCAGTCCGTTTGATCTGGAATATTTGGGACAAACAATTGATGATGCAGCCGGAGAAGCTTTCGATAAGACAGCGAAGATCCTTGGACTTCCTTATCCGGGCGGACCACTGGTCGATAAATATGCTAAACTTGGTGATCCGAAGCGATTCAAGTTTCCAATTCCGCATTCTGAAGGATTGAATTTTAGTTTCAGCGGACTGAAAACTGCTATCCTCTATTTTATCCGCGATGAGAAAGCAAAGGACAGTGATTTTGTCGAGAAAAATCTGAATGACATCTGTGCATCGGTACAAAAAACGATCGTCGAAATACTGATGAAGAAAATTAATCTTGCGATAGAACAAACCGGAATAAAAGAAATTGCAATCGCCGGTGGCGTAAGTGCAAACAGCGGATTGAGAAATGCAATTCTTGACATGAAAAATAAAGGCTGCAATGTATATATACCTGCATTCGAATATTGCACTGATAATGCGGCAATGATTGCGATTGCGGGATATTATAAGTTTCTTAAAGGGGAATTTGCGGGGATGGATGTGACGCCGGTGGCGAGATATTAACAATTGACTAATAGTGAAAAATGAAGTGAAATGAAGTGAAGTGAAGTGAAGTGAAGTGAAGTGAAGTGAAAAATACTGGGGACTGGGAGTTTAAGTTTCTCAGATGGTTCATTAAATAAAATAAATAAATAAATGAGAAAATATATTAATCTCTTTGTTCCGGTTTTATTTGTGTTGTTTATATATTCATGCAGCGGGGATGCGAAAAGACCGGCTGGTGAGAATGAAACGGGAGTGGCTGTAAATGATACAACACAGATGATACAGAGTTTTGTCTGCGGACTATGGAGTCTGGATAGTCAGAATATTCTGAACAATGAAGGGTATTTTTTTAAGCCTGATGGTACAGTTGATTTTGTGGCGAGTGAATATCAGGGAAATTGGGAAATTGTTGGAACGGATTCAATCAAGCTGAAGTATTCATTTTTTGATTCTGCCTATGAACAAGGATTTCATATCGATTCGCTTTCGGAATCACGGATGGTGCTTTCTGATT
This sequence comes from Bacteroidota bacterium, assembly GCA_043753795.1. Lineage (GTDB taxonomy): Bacteria > Bacteroidota > Bacteroidia > AKYH767-A > 2013-40CM-41-45 > JADKIH01. Next base: position 3,223 of record JAYUWA010000315.1, read on the forward strand.
CTGATGGAACTCATCTTTTCAGAAAAGTTCCTTTTGGTATCAATGCAGAAGAAACTGTGATCTCAGGTTACAGTGGAACATTAAATCCAGGCTTTCCTAAACAATATACATTTACGATTCCATCTGCTAAAAAACTTCGAATTGCTTTAAATACAACCTCAGAAAATGTAAAACTGAAAATCTATGATTCCGGTGGTGAGCTGACCTCTACTCCTGTCAAAGACTGGCAATCTATAATGGTCCGCAGCGGTGTTTATAAAATTGTTGTTGATTACGTGGACCCTGCTAATGCGAAAATGGAAGATTTTTCGGTGAAGGTTTTTGGGAACTGAGTTCGGGACTTTTAACACAGAGAAAAAAGAGAAAAAAAGGGAGATAAAGAGATTCTTTTTTTTCTCCCTTTTTCCCTCCTTTTTCTCTGTGTTAAATATTATACCGAAGTGCCCATCGAATCTCGATTTACGTTCAGATCACCAGATCTTAACCCTAGCATCCACCGATCTCCACATCTTATCTCCTTCTTTGATTCCAAATGCTTCGAAGAATTCCGGCATGTTGCTCATTGGTCCGTTAACTCGTAGGAAGTTTGGTGAATGAACATCTGTCATTACCTGATTTGCCAGCGATTGATCTCGTGCATGTCCTAGCCACCCAATAGTGTAACCCATAAAATAACGTTGTGTCGGAGTCAGACCATCGATCTTCTCTCCTTTTTTGTATTGCTCCGTTTTCTTGAACGCATCCAATCCGATCACCAGTCCACCGAGATCAGCAATGTTTTCACCAAGTGTGGCAGCACCATTGATATGCATGCTATCAAGCACTACATAATCGTTGAATTGCTTTTCAAGCAATGTTGCCCGCTTACTGAAATTCACTGAATCTTCCGATGTCCACCAGTTGGATAAATTACCACTTGCATCAAACTGACGACCCTGGTCATCGAAACCATGTGTCAATTCATGTCCGATCGTACTCGCTGCCGCATAACCATAAATGACTGCGTCATCAGCAAGAGAATCCGGTAATCCCGGGATCAGGAATATCGCTGCCGGAAGTACGATCTCATTGTTCGACGGATTGTAATAAGCGTTGTAAGTCTGAGGAGTCATTTCCCATTCTGTACGATCAACAGGCTTGCTTAATTTGTCGACATAATATCTGAATTGCCATGCGCGGCAACGCATTACGTTTTGTGCATACGATGAACGATCAATTTGCATCGTAGAATAATCTTTCCATTTGTCAGGGAAACATACTTTGTAAGTGATCTTCGAAAGTTTTTCAACTGCTTTTACTTTTGTTTCTTTACTCATCCAGTCAAGATTCTCTATGTGAATTTTGAATTCAGCGATCATTGCTTCTGTCAATTTCGTATAGCGATCACGCATTGTTGATGAAACAAAGTTGTCTACATATAGTTGCCCCAGTGCATCACCAAGATAATTTTCCTGCTCGTCAAGGATTTTTTTCCAACGTGGCCGTTGAGTTGTTGTTCCTGTTAAAACTGTTCCGAAAAACTTGAAATTCTGATCAACAAATTTCGAACTTAACTCTGATGCATAATTATCGATCAGATTCCAGCGCATATAACTTTTCCAGTCTTCAATACTTACCGTGCTGACGCTTTTCTCAAGCTGTGCAAAGAATTCCGGTTGACCGATGATCACTGTATCGATTCCATTGATTTCCATTTTTTTAAGAAGATTCTCCCAAGGGATACTTGGAGTTGTTTTAGAAAAATCTGAAAGTGACATTTTATTGTAATTAGCGTACGGATCTCGGAGATCTTCCAGCTTACGTGATGCATTAGCAAGATCTTCTTCGATTTTATAGACAGCAGCAGCATTAGTCGAAGCTTTTTTCTCGTCTTCACCCATCAGAATGAACATTTGCTTTATATGATCTTTATATTCCTTTCTGATATTTGTTGTACGGGTATCCGTATTGAAATAATAATCTCTGTCAGGCAAACCAATTCCACCCTGGTAAAAATGTAGTGTATATTTAGTACTGTTCATTTCATCCTGATAAATAGCAGCAGAAAACATTGGCGATCCAATGTTGATCTGAAACATAGCCATAGTGTGAAGAACATCGTCTTTTGTCTTGATCAAATTGATCATTTGCAATTGATCATT
>JAYUWA010000316.1:0-5331 GCA_043753795.1 Bacteroidota bacterium
TGCTACTATGGACTGGATGGTTCAGGAGCAAGAGCGTGGGATCACAATTACATCGGCTGCCACGACTACTTACTGGGATTATTTAAACGAACAATATAAAGTAAACATCATTGACACTCCGGGTCACGTTGACTTTACCGTAGAGGTAGAGCGTTCATTACGTGTACTTGATGGAGCCGTTGCTCTTTTTTGTGCTGTAGGCGGAGTTGAGCCTCAGTCTGAGACGGTATGGCGTCAGATGAATAAATACCTGGTGCCACGTATCGGATTCGTTAACAAAATGGACCGTGCAGGTGCAAACTTCCTTAATGTTGTTGCTCAGGTAAAAGAACGTCTTCATGGAAATCCTGTTCCTCTTCAATTACCAATTGGTGCTGAAGATATGTTTACAGGTGTTGTTGACCTTATCATGAACAAAGCCATTATCTGGCATGATGCAACTAAAGGTGCAACATTTGATGAAGTGCCTATTCCTATGGATATGATCGCTGAAGTTAATCACTGGCGTGCAAATCTTGTGGAAGCTGTTGCTGAATTTGATGATCGTTTGATGGAGAAATTCTTCGAAGATCCGAATAGCATCACTGAAGATGAACTTCGCGTTGCAATTCGTAAAGCTACGATTGCAATGAAGATCACTCCACTTCTTTGTGGATCTGCATTTAAAAACAAAGGTGTTCAGGCAATGCTTGATGCCGTTATTCAATACTTACCATCTCCAATGGATGTGCCTTCTATTTCAGGTATCAATCCACATACAGATGCTCCTGAAGAGCGTAGAGCTGATGCAAAAGAGAAATTTTCTGCACTTGCATTTAAGATCATGACGGATCCTTTCGTAGGTCGTCTGGCTTTCTTCCGTGTCTATTCAGGTCGTCTGGATGCAGGTTCATATGTATTGAACTCCCGTTCAAATAAGAACGAGCGTATCTCTCGTATCATCCGTATGCATGCAAACAAACAATCTCCTATCGATTTTATCGAAGCAGGTGATATTGGTGCAGCAGTAGGATTTAAAGAGATCAAAACAGGTGATACACTTTGTGATCCTGCTTTCCCAATTGTACTTGAGTCTATGACTTTCCCTGCTCCGGTTATCGGATTAGCAATCGAGCCAAAAACTCAGGCTGACGTAGATAAATTAGGAATGGCTTTGGCAAAACTTGCTGAAGAAGATCCTACGTTCCGCGTGAATACAGATGAAGATTCAGGTCAGACCGTAATTAGCGGAATGGGCGAGCTTCACCTTGAAATCATCGTTGATCGTCTTCGTCGTGAATTTAAAGTTGAATGTAACCAGGGTGCTCCTCAGGTTAACTATAAAGAGGCTCTATTCGGTAGCGCAACTCACCGTGAAGTTTACAAGAAACAAACAGGTGGTCGTGGTAAATTTGCCGATATCCAATTCGAAATCTCTCCGTGTGATGCTGAGTGGTTGGAAAAAGGAAATACTGGTCTTCAGTTCGTAAATGAAATTACAGGTGGTTCTATTCCTCGTGAATTTATTCCTTCAATTCAAAAAGGATTTGATTCAGCAATGGGAACAGGTGTTCTTGCCGGATTCCAGATCGAACAAATGAAAGTTAGATTGTTTGACGGTTCATTCCACGCAGTCGATTCAGATGCCTTGTCTTTCGAGATCTGTGCTAAGATCGGTTTCCGTGAAGCTGCACCAAAAGCAAAAGCTACATTGATGGAGCCAATCATGAAAGTGGAAGTTGTAACTCCGGATCTTTACATGGGTGATGTTATGGGTGACCTTAACAAACGCCGTGGACAATTAGAAGGAATGGATACTCGTGCAGGTGCTCAGGTTATCAAAGCAAAAGTTCCTCTTTCTGAAATGTTCGGATATGTGACTACGCTTCGTACCATCACTTCAGGTCGTGCTTCTTCTACTATGGAATTCTCTCATTATGCAGAAGCTCCGCGCTCACTTGCTGAAGAGGTAATTGCAAAAGCAAAAGGCAAAACAAAATCTGTTCAAGCTTAATTAGAAACTGATAGTATAATCAATAATAAACGTTCTTTAAAATGTCTCAGCGAATCCGCATCAAATTAAAATCATACGATCACAACCTGGTTGATAAATCAGCAGAGAAGATCGTGAAAACTGTGAAGATCACAGGTGCTGTTGTGAATGGTCCTATTCCACTTCCTACAGATAAAAAAATCTTCACTGTTCTTCGTTCACCGCACGTGAACAAGAAAGCGCGTGAACAATTTCAATTGTGTTCATATAAGCGTTTGCTTGACATCTATAACTCATCAGCAAAAACTGTAGATGCTTTAATGAAACTTGAATTACCAAGTGGAGTGGAAGTTGAAATCAAAGCATCATAAACTGAATAACGAATTCAAAAGTGAATGTCTGGCGTAAAACCCAAACCTCTGACTAATAAAAACAAAAAACAATGTCTGGAATAATTGGAAAAAAAATCGGAATGACTAGTGTCTTCGGCGCAGATGGAAAATATCTTCCTTGCACCGTGATCCTTGCCGGCCCGTGTGTTGTCAGCCAGATCCGTACAAAAAGTAATGACGGATACGATGCTGTTCAATTGGCATTTGACGACAAAAAGGATAAGCATTCTACAAAAGCAGAACTTGGTCACTTCAAAAAAGTGAACTCGGGAGCTAAACGTAAAATAGTTGAGTTTCGTGAATTCCCTGAAACACCTGAATTAGGAAGTGAGATTAAAGTTGATCTTTTTACTCCGGGTGAATTTGTGAACGTGATCGGAACTTCTAAAGGAAAAGGTTTTCAAGGTGTTGTAAGACGTCACCATTTCAGTGGTGTCGGAATGCAAACTCACGGTCAGCATAACCGTTTACGTGCGCCGGGTTCATTGGGAGCATCATCAGATCCTTCACGAGTTATGAAGGGTATGCGTATGGGTGGTCACATGGGACATGAGCGTGTCAAGATCCAAAACCTTGAAGTAATTAAAGTGATTGCAGAACAAAATCTTTTGGTCATCAAAGGAGCGGTTCCGGGTCATATTGGTGCATATGTAATTGTGGAGAAATAATCATGGAAGTAGCTATCATAAATACAGCCGGTAAAGAAACCGGAAAGAAGGTAAAGCTTGATTCAAGCATCTTCGCAATAGAACCAAACGATCACGCGATTTATCTTGATGTGAAGCAATTTCTTGCCAACCAACGTCAGGGAACTCACAAGTCGAAAGAACGTGCAGAGATCGCTCGTACAACAAAGAAATTGAAGCGTCAAAAAGGTACCGGTGGTGCCCGTGCAGGTTCAATGAAATCACCTTTGTTCGTAGGTGGTGGTCGTGCATTCGGTCCTCGTCCACGTGATTATCATTTCAAACTGAATAAGAAACTTAAACACCTTGCTTGCCTTTCTGCTTTATCTTATAAAGCAAAAGAACAAAGTGTAATGATCCTTGAAGATTTCAAAATGGATTCTCCAAAGACCAGCAACTATGCAAGTATCATGAAGAATCTTAATCTGACTGATAAAAAAGTACTACTTGTATTACCGGCACATGATAAGAATATCTATTTGTCAAGCCGTAACCTAGAGCGCAAAAAAATAACGACTGCAGCAGAATTGAATACTTACGACATATTAAATGCACAATCGCTCGTGCTAGTCGAAGGTTCTGTATCAATAATCGAAAATAGATTCTTAGACAAATGAGTATCCTGAAAAAACCTCTCATCACTGAGAAGATGACAAAAGCCGGTGAAAAACTTGGGCACTATGGATTTGTAGTAGACTACAAAGCCAATAAGATCGAGATCAAACTGGCAATCGAGAAAATGTACGGTGTAACAGTTGAACGCATCAATACAATGCGTGTTCCGGGAAAGATTAAGACCCGTTACACTAAGACCGGTGTTACAACCGGAAGTACAGGTTCTTATAAAAAAGCCGTTGTTACTTTGAAAAAAGGTGAAACAATCGACTTCTATAGCAACATTTAATACTAACTAGAAATGGCAGTAAAGAAACTTCGTCCGATTACTCCGAGTCAACGTCACACGATTGTTGATTCATACGACGATATAACAGCATCCCGTCCTGAAGAATCTCTGGTCGTTCCGATTAAAAAATCGGGTGGCCGTAATGATGATGGAAAAATGACTATGCGCTATGTAGGTGGTGGTCATAAAAGAATGTACCGTCTGATCGACTTCAAACGTAATAAACACGGAGTTGAAGGCATCGTGAAAACGGTAGAATACGATCCGAATCGTACTGCACGTATCGCACTTGTTTTCTACAAAGACGGTGAGAAACGTTATATCATTGCTCCAAACGGAATTAAAGTCGGACAAAAAATCATGTCCGGTGAAACTGCAACTCCTGAAATCGGGAATGCAATGTTCCTTAAAGATATTCCACTAGGTACATTGATCCATGCAATCGAATTGCGCCCGGGTCAAGGTGCAGATATCGCTCGTAGTGCAGGAACATATGCACAACTTGCAGCACGTGATGGAAAATATGCAATCATCAAATTGCCTTCAGGTGAAACACGTATGATCCTTACTACTTGTCTTGCGACAATTGGTACCGTATCTAACGGAGATCACATGCAGGAGCAATTAGGAAAAGCCGGTCGCTCACGTTGGGCAGGTCGTCGTCCTCGCGTTCGTGGTGTAGCCATGAACCCGGTAGATCACCCGATGGGTGGAGGTGAAGGTCGTGCAAGTGGAGGTCATCCACGTTCACGTAAAGGCTTACTTGCAAAAGGTTTCAAGACCCGCAAGAATAAGACTACAGATAAATATATTATTGAAAGACGTAAGAAATAAAAAACAATGGCTCGTTCACTAAAAAAAGGTCCATACATCGCGCATCACTTAGATAAAAAAGTGGTAAAGATGAATGAGAGTAAAAAGAAAACTGTGATCAAAACATGGTCACGTGCTTCGATGATCTCTCCGGATTACGTAGGTCACACATTCGCTGTGCACAATGGAAATAAATTCATTCCGGTTTACGTAACCGAAAACATGGTAGGTCATAAGTTTGGTGAGTTCTCACCAACACGTACATTCCGTGGTCACAGTGGTAACCGTAACGAAAAATAATAAACACTCAACTAAGTCATGGGAGTTAGAAAAAGATTAGCTGCAGAAAAGCGCAAAGAAACCTTGAAGACTACAGCGATTGCACGTAACGTGCAGGCGCCAACTTCACCACGTAAAGCACGTGTTGTATCGGATCTTATCCGTGGAGTTGAAGTCATGAAGGCAATAAATATACTTCACTACAATGCCAAATTACCGGCAAAACGTCTGGAAAAACTTTTACAGTCTGCTATCACAAACTGGGAAATTAAAAGTGGTCAGAAG
>JAYUWA010000317.1:0-1669 GCA_043753795.1 Bacteroidota bacterium
AAGTGGTAATGTGTGAATTTTTTGCGAAGAAAATTGAACTTCAAATTTTAAGAGAATTTTCTTCGCAAAAAATTCACGCATATCTGCCCAAAACCCACGGTCCCTGAGCGAAGTCGAAGGGCGAAAGTTTTTAATTTCGAACAACGGGTTAATTAATAAGGGCTACCTGGAAAGTAGACGTTGACCAATCCTACAAGGTCTCTTATTCATTAACTAAGGTTATTCTTCTGATCGAGAAAAAAACGAAACCGTCGTATCTGTTTTCACGCAACCAACAAACCAACAAACATGATTGGTGTCGGAATCAAGAATTGATTTACCCGCATTTGCTGAACTGTATTTCATAGCTGCCAGTGCCCTGAAGGCATAAACTCTTACGATTGCACTTTTATTTTTCAGCAGGCCGAAGAGTTGTTGTTCAGTTGCCAACTGGCCCATTCTTTCATACAAGGCATAAGTACGAGTATATTCTGCCGCAAAACCAACACCATTTTCATCCACACAATCTGCGGTCTCAAGTTCTCTGATAATTTTGTTGAGATTATTCTGATTTTTAATATCAGGAAAACGATCCATACTTCGAATCGTTACTGAACCTGATTTTGGTGGCTCTTGCACAGCAAGCGTGTCAGATTGCGGTATATTCGTTTCCGTTTTCTGTACTGAACAGCCAAATGTTACCAGAAAGACGCAATAAAAAATGATTAGCTTATGCATAGTATAAAGATACAGTTCAAAATCTGGTTTTGCAAGAATGCGCAATTATTAGACTGGCTCAATTTGAATTTCACATATTTAAAGATATCCGAGTAATTTATTTTTTACATTGCAATAGTTAACTTTGAAATTGAATTTGTCCTGGTATTAATGAAACGTCTATTAAGGTACTTAGTTCCGTATATTCTTTTGATTTGCGGCTTATATTCAATGCCTTTGACTGTTTTTGAGAATGATCTTTCAATGATTCCTGGTGATCTCGGAGATGCACGATTCAATAATTATGTTCTGGAACATGGTCATAATTACTTTACCGGAGAAATAGACTCTTACTGGGATGCTCCATTTTTATATCCATATAAAAATGTAACTGCACTATCAGACAATTTACTCGGAACACTTCCAATTTACAGTTTGTTCAGGATGGCAACTGATCGCGAAACTTCCTTCTTACTTTGGTTACTTTCTCTGTTCATTCTAAATTATATTTGCTGTTTTATTGCGCTTAAAAAATGGTCGGGAGATATTATTCTTTCTTCAGTTGGAGCGTATATTTTTGCCTTTTCAATTTATGTCTTAGGTCAATTTGATCATGTACAGGTGTTACCTAAATTTATGGCACCTCTTGTAATTTATTGGTGCTGGAAATTTTTGTCAGAGAAGAGATCAAGATATTTTATTTATACATCTTTGGGTCTTGTATATCAGTTTTATTGTGGAATCTATCTTGCGTTTTTATTGATATATGTTCTGATGTTTTTATGTATTGCACATATCATTGTAAACCGGGATTTAAAAATCTTTGCATGTTTTAAACAAAGAAGCTTCACACTGATAGTTTCTGCAACGATTTTATCTTCGTTTTTGTTGCTGTTGCCCCTGATGTTACCGTATATTGAAGTTGCAAGAGAAATGGGGATGCGTAAATTTGAATCAGCAGTTTCAACGATTC
>JAYUWA010000318.1:0-1664 GCA_043753795.1 Bacteroidota bacterium
GTTCCGGTTATTCTTAACGTTGGATTTAATCCATGCGCTGATTTCGAACATACGGATCTTTCATCATGTACCGGTGTTGTTAATTTCACAGATATATCCTTCAACAATCCAACTTCATGGAGCTGGACATTCGGTGATGGTGGAATTTCAACACAACAGAATCCATCTCATACTTATACAACAAATGGTTTGTTCAATGTGAAATTGATTTCATGTAATTCGTATGGTTGTGATTCTATAACAGTATCAATCACTGTTTCAAATGTGGGCGGGCCATTGCCTGCTGCTTGTATTCCCGTTACTACAACCTATTGTTGTGGAATGGGAATATCAGATGTTGATTTTAATACGATTCATAATTCATCAAATGATGGAGTTGACAGCTACGTAGATTATTCATGTACAATTTCTACTGACTTAAATGTTTTGGGTACATATACCTTGACTGTTACAACAGGCTTTACATACCCTGAAAATGTTATTGTTTTTATTGACTACAATAATGATGGCGCATTCAATACAATTACCGAAAAAGTTTTCGAGTCGAATGCAGTACTTACGAATCATACAGGTTCTGTTACTATTCCTGTCGGAGCTGTGGTGCATACTCCTGTAAGAATGCGGGTCATGTCAGATTACTATACCAACTCAAGTCCGTTGCCATGTACGAATACACAGTATGGACAGGCTGAAGATTATACAATTTTCATTCGCCCGAATTCTGCTCCTCCGGTTGCTGGTTTTGAAGCAACAGTATTGAATGCATGTACAGGCGAAGTGCATTTTGCTGACAGTTCTGTTAATTATCCGACAGCATGGTCATGGGACTTCGGTGATGGAACTACTTCAAATCTTCAAAATCCGGTACATACTTATTCTGCTTCGGGAACTTACAATGTGTCATTGACTGCGACAAATCCATTTGGAACAGATTCACAAGTATCAAGTATTACTGTACAGGTCACAGCGGTAACCATTAGCATCACCGGAGTCAGAATGCCAAATCAAGTTTTGCAATTCAATGGCTCTTCAGCAGGTGCTACTTCTTACAATTGGGATTTTGGTGACGGATATTTCGCAGCATTGCAAAACCCGACACATATCTATACAACAAATGGAATTTATATTGTGGCATTGACAGTTCAAAATGGTTCATGTACTGTTACGAAATACGACACTCTTGAAATAGGAGTGATCGGTGTGGAAGAATTACTTGCTGAAGATGCATTGGTAATTTCTCCTAATCCATTTAGTGATGAAGTGTCAATCTTCTATTCAGTCGAAGGTGGAAAGAAGGTTACTTTGCAGATCACAGATATTGCAGGAAGATTGATCAACAACCTTGTACTCAACGAAATCCAATCCGCCGGAACACATAAATATACCTTCAAAGGAAATGCTGAAGGAGTTTATTTGGTTCATTTACTGATCGGAGAGGAGTTGGTCATAAGGAAGGTAGTCAAGGTAGCCGATAAATAATTAATATTGAATCTAAAGCAAGTATTGCGCGTGGAGTCCTTGGACGAAATCATTTGAAACAGACTTGAATAATAGAAACTCTTTTATCATAAAGTGTACCTAAGAAAACGAAAAGGTCCTTTCAGGATGACAATTGTTAGCTTACTGATATGCACAAGGGGGAAAAACGATTCGGGCCAAAGGCC
>JAYUWA010000319.1:0-15970 GCA_043753795.1 Bacteroidota bacterium
GTATTGTCTGTCGACTCTTCGGTAAAAAAACCTGCTTCAGGGAGTAAACGTTTTAATTCAGCAACGATTCGTTCTTCTGCAGTTTTATCTACGTAAGAAACCAGATCGTTGTGACCTTTTTTTTCAATTTTATTCTGAGAAAACGTTTTGCGTTCTTCTAAAATAAAAGTTCCTGTTTTTTTTGTCAGCTCAGTAACACCAAGGCAAAGCTTTTGAAGTTCTAAAGTTCCCATTCAGGCTAATTGTTTCTTTTTCCTGAAATAAAATAGTCCGAGAAGTCCCAATAGCGCTAATACCAATGAGATCAATTGTGCCTGCGTAAAACCAAAACTACCGAGATGATATTGTGAATTTACCCGAATGTTCTCTATCAAAAATCTTTCGATTCCATTGAACAACAAATACCATGAGAACAATCGTCCCGGCGTACTTATTTTTTTTCGCATTGCCCACAAAAGGAAAAACAGAGAAATACACATCATGCTTTCGTATAGAGGAGTTGGAAAAACTCCTTCCGGCAATTCATTACAATGATTTCCTACACAGCCTTCAATTGGAATTCCTTCACCGACCACATTATTCGGATACGTATACGACCACATCCAATCAGGAATGATAGACAATATTGAAGGTTTAGGCGATGTGTTGACAATTCCCCAGTCTCCATCACCGGAGATCTGACAACCTAATCGGCCGGTTCCATATGCAAGCATCAGTCCCGGAGCAGTAGCATCGCATAGGTGGAGTGGAGCAATATTGTTCTTCTTTCCATACCACAAAACTGTTGCACCGCCAACGATCAATCCGCCATACATCGTGAGTCCGCTGCCGCTGAAAAACATTCCTGCAGGATCAGCCATAAAATCATTCCAGTATTCCAGCAAGTGAAAAACTTTTGCACCAAGTAAACCGCCAATAGCTGCTGCCATAGTGATCTCGGAAACCATTTGATGCGGATAAACTTTGACCTGAACTTCTTTTGGCTCCTTTAAAAGTTGCTTTTTGCTTTCATAATATTTCCAGCCGATTGCAACTGCTGCCCAGATGAGTCCACCGGCTAAACTGCCTTCCAGTGAAAGTAAAGCTGCTTGTGGATCAGTAAAAAATTCCTGACTGTTAAAAATTGCATAAAATATTTTTGCACCTAAGATAAAACCGAAGATGCCATTCCAGAAATATTCATCCATTCCTGCCGGTTTTCCAACAGTCACCAACCTGTTCACCGGATGAAGCAAGCCAAGTGTTTCTTTTCTTTTTAATTCGAGTGATAAAGTCCATGCAGCCAGTAAAAAAGAAGTGGCAACAAGTAAACCGAACATCGGCGGAAATGAATAGTTGAAATGTGTTCCAAAGAGATCATTCAATAGATCAGTGAATCCTGCGTACATTTAGTTTTTAAATTGAATGATAAGTAAGTAATAATATAACCTGCTAGAAATTATTTAGCATATTCCGCAATTCGATCGCTAATCGATTCAAGAAATTCAGCTTTGACATTAGGTCCACCATCGAAGGAAGTCAGTTTCACCTTGACCAGAGTATTTACAAGTGCTGCATCGTAAGGAAGTGTGATTCGAATGTAATTTGAAGTAAATCCTGCTATAAAACCATCTTTATTTTCTTCTTCAATCAACACCGGAAATTCTCTTCCTATGAATTGCGAATAGAAATGATTCTTCTTTTTCTCTGACAAGATCCGCAACATTTTATTCCTGCGTTTTCTTTCGTGCATCGGAACTGCATCTTTCAATATTGCTGCATCAGTATTCTCTCGTTCGGAATATGTAAAGACATGCAGATAAGAGATCTCAAGTTCATTCAGAAACCGATACGTTTCCATAAAATCTGATTCAGTCTCACCCGGAAAACCAACGATCACATCGACACCGATACAGGCATCAGGCATAACAGACTTTATCTTATTTACACGTTCAACATACAGATTGCGTTTATAACGGCGACGCATTGATCCCAGAATCTTATCCGAACCTGATTGCAATGGAATATGGAAATGCGGAACAAATTTTTCAGATGAAGCTACAAAAGAAATTATTTCATCAGTAAGTAAATTTGGTTCAATGGAAGAGATCCTGAATCGTTCTATTCCTTCAGCTTTGTCGAGTTCTTTTACCAATGAGAAAAAATCAGTTTCTCTTTTCATTGATGCAGTATCAAAAATACCGTAGTCACCAAGATTAACTCCAGTAAGCACGATCTCTTTTACATCTTTTGCAGCAATTGCTTTTACATTCGATAGAACATTTTCAATTGAATCACTGCGACTGTTACCACGTGCTAAAGGTATTGTGCAGTATGTGCAAGAGTAATCACAACCGTCCTGGACTTTCAGAAATGCTCTGGTACGGTCACCAAAAGAATATGCAGCAGTAAAGGTAGTTGCATCACTGATCTCGCAGGAATGAATTTCAGCGAGATCTTTTTTATTTAAGTTATTCAAATAATGTGGCAGATTGAATTTTTCTGTTGCGCCTAAAACCAGATCCACTCCGGGGATGGCAGAGATCTCTTCCGGTTTTAATTGGGCATAGCAGCCAATAATTGCAATGAAAGCTTCAGGGTTTGCTTGTTGAGCTCGTCTGACAATTGTTTTGCATTCTTTATCGGCATTTTCGGTTACAGAGCAGGTATTGATGACGACAACATCTGCACCGGTTTCGAATTCCACCTTTGTAAATCCTGCATTTTTCAATTGTCGGGCAATCGTGGAAGTCTCTGCAAAATTTAATTTGCAGCCTAAAGTGTGAAATGATACTGTTGCCCCGGAATTCATCGTGCGAAAATAGGCAAAACTGCGTTCTCAGACAAAGTTATTGCAGTGAAATACAATCTAAAAAGGCAGTTTTTGCGTTATTTCTCAATCTTTATCATGCAACTGACCGGATAATGATCTGAAAGGTTCTCATGGATCGTTCGGAAGCCTGTTGACTCGATTTTAGCATCATGAAAGATGTAATCGATTCTGAAAGACGGAAACGGTCCGCTGTACGTTTTGCCTAATCCATGGCCACTTATTTTGTAAGCATCCTCAAGATCATCAGACAAGATCTCATAGGAATATGATGAAGGAGTGTCATTAAAATCGCCACAGATCAGCACCGGGTATGGACTGGCGTAAATTGAATCGTGAAGAATTTCAACTTGAGTGGCGCGCTTTACAAAGGCTTTTTTCAACTGGCGTAAAATAGTTATACCGCCACTGAATTCATCTTGTTGAATATCGTCGTTGTTGAGATTTTCTATGAACTTATAACTGTTCCATCCGAAATGAATACTTTCAAGATGTGTATTGAATACTCTGATGGTATCATTTCCAATCTTTATATCAGACATAATAAAAATATTTCCACCCTTTTTTGCAAAATGAACAGCCTGTTTTTTTATGATAGGATATTTACTGAAAGTTGCAATTCCCCAGTGATCAGTCTTTCTCAGAGTGACAGTATATTCTATGTGAGAGTATTTGGAATTAAGATAGTGTTTAACGGTATCTGCATTTTTAAATTCAGGCTTCTTTCTGTCGGTGGAATAAAATTCCTGAAAGCAGATAATTCCCGGGGATTCTTCTTTTAAAAAGTTGAAGATATTGTGTCGGGTTTCATCGTTATGAAACCAATTGTAAAGATCAAAGAGGCGAACATTCCATGACATCACCTTTATATACCCGGCCTCACTTAAGGATTTTTCGTTTTTTGAAATTGGATTGAATTGAATAATGCCAAATATTTTTCCAATTCCAATCAATACGAAGATCAGTGAGAACCATAATCTTTTATTTCGTGTGAGTGCCCAGTAAGCAACGAAAATAAGATTAATGACCAGCATTATTTCATAGCCTAAACCAAACAGGGCAAGCCACCAGATCGTTCGTGGACTAACATAAGCAGCAAGATAAGAGAAAGCCAGTCCAATCAAAGCAAAGATATTCAATACCCAAACGATTCGGGTAAACAAACTTTTCTTTTCCGGTCTTTCTGCTGATTGAAAAATCATTTCTGATCTTCCTTACTCATTCTGAACAAAAAATCTTTTTCACTCTGAGAAAGACTGCCATATCCTGATTTATTGATCTTGTCAAGGATCTCATCCATCTGTTCCTGCTTGGCTTTTTTATGCAAAGCAAAATCTTCGTCGGATCTTTTTTTAGTATACGCAACGGACATTTTACCACGTTTGCCTGAAAGCCTGTCCATCAGGTATTCAAGCCACTTAGTAAGATTCGTGCCATTGCTTAAAGATTTAATGTAGATAAATCCGAACAAAGCACCGCCAAGATGTGCAATATGTCCACCGGCATTATTACCTGAAATGCTTATGACATCAAGCAATACTGAAGCAACAGCGATCCATTTCAAAGCAACGTTGCCAATAAATATCAGTGATATCGGATAATCAGGAAGAAGAGTAGCAGCAGCAACAGTAATAGCCAATACACTTGCAGATGCTCCTAATGCAAAAGATACACTGACACTGTTTGCAAAGATCGGGAACGTGTTAAAAGCAACTACATAAGCAACCGCACCAAATATTCCACCCATGATGTAGATTCCAAAAAGTTTTTTTGCGCCCAGGTATTCCAGAATGATTGCGCCCATCCAATAAAGCCAGAGCATATTGAAGAGCAAATGTAGAAAATCCCAGTGGTAGAACATATAAGTGATGATCGACCACGGTCTTAATAGAAGTTGTGAAGTATTCGAAGGAATAGCGATCCAGGAAGAAACATCAACGAAACTAAGGACCGGAACATTGAATAATGAGGTAACAGCAAAAGTAATTCTGATGAATAAAAACAACAGTACATTAACGAGCAACAATCGTTGCAAGGCATTGCCGGTTTTTAAAAAAGAACTAAATCTATTGCTGAGAGATGACATACTTGTAAGTGGTTCAATTAAAATAATCTTTTTGTCGCCTGCGATTATTGTTTTTCCAGATCTGAATGATGATAATTCCTGTTACCAAACCACCCAAGTGTGCAAAATGTGCTACATTATCTCCGGGAACATTTGCAACTCCTGAAAACAATTCAATCAGACCGTATAAGATCACAAAATATTTTGCCTTTAAAGGAATAGCAAAATAAATATAGATGATGCTGTTAGGATACGTCATTCCGTACGCCAGAAGCAATCCAAAAACGGCACCGCTGGCACCAACGACTACAGGAGCATTGTAAATGTCAGCTCTGAATTCACTGACATATTCGACGCTGTATCTCATCGCTGCTGCCGGATCAGAACTTGCCATTTCATTGAAAGTGGAAGAGAAGGTATTGTAATGTTCAAGCATTTCCTTAGATGAGAAATTTTTGAATGCATCTGAAGTAATAAGGCTCTGTAATTTCTCCAGGGAAGGTGCATTGATGTAATCGTTGACGAAAGCCATTGCAGGTTCCATCTGGTAATAGACAATGGCATAATGCGCGACAGCAGCACCAAGCCCGGTAAGAATATAGAATGTCAGAAATTTTTTCGGTCCCCAGACAGATTCAATCGCTGAACCGAACATAAATACAGCAAACATGTTGAATAAGATGTGCATGAAACTGCCATGCATAAACATGTAAGTGATAAATTGCCAGATCTTGAATTTCTCAGACAGAAAATAATGGAGGCCGAGCATATCAGTCAGATCGACACCTCTGCTTTCCATTACTGTTGTACCAAAATACATCAGTACATTGATGATCAGAATATTTTTTACCACCTCCGGAATTGCAAGTCCCTGGGGTCGGAAGTTTGGATAACTCATAGTTTTTAGAAGCCCGGTATGCTAGTAATACCTGCTTTCAATATCAAAATTATTTTCACTTGAAATAGTCGGAAAGGTCAGCTGTTTTCAACACTTTCATACACGGCCGACCATCGATACCACGCTCTTTTTTGTCAGATTTCATCAATTCCATGATCAGTGATTGAATTTCTTCATTGGAAAGGGCATCGCCACGACGCACAGCCATACTTTTCGACATAGAGTACGCCAGTTTTTCTGCAATACCTGAACTCAATTCAGATGAATTGTGCTTGTATTGTTCGATGATATCTTCTAAAATACCTTTTTCTCTGCCGCTGGGAATTCCAACAGGAGCAGCATTGAGTACATAAGTATTGAGACCAAATTCTGAGATATCAAATCCGAATTCTCGGATCTCTGTTTCAATTTCTTTTATGATCTGAAGATCTGAAGAATTTAACTGAATGGTTTGCGGAAACAACATTCTCTGAGAACTGATCGGTTGTCCATTTATTTTATTGATGAGTTGATTATAGATAAGCCGTTCATGAGCAGCAGTGGCATCGATAAGTAAAAGTTTATCGCCATTCTTAGCTATGATAAAAGCACCGATCTGAAAAAAACTTTCACAGTTGATGATGATCTCTTCGAATTCAATAGGAGTAGAGGCTGATGCTTGATCAGAGATAGGAAGCTGTACTTTACGGATATCGTCATAAACTTTATCCCATCCGGCAGCAGCCATTGGCCGGCTTTCACTTCGGAAAGGATTATATCCGGGATTAACAAGTACTGTAGGCATTTGCACAGGCTGATACCGCATTGAATGCGGAACATCGAATGTTTGTTCTCTTTCAAAATCAAGTGCCGGCACGACATTGTATTGACCCAGCGAACGCTTTACTGCAGATCGTACAATGGCATAAACGGAGCGTTCATCTTCAAATTTAATTTCCGTTTTCGTCGGATGAATATTTACATCGATCTTTGAAGGATCAATATCGATAAACAACCAATAAGAAGCATAGCTGTCTTTCGGTAAAAGTTCTTCGAAAGCTCCGCTGACGGCATGATGCAGATAATTGTCTTTTATAAAACGACGGTTTACGAAAAAGAATTGTTCGCCTCGGGTCTTACGACTGAATTCCGGTTTTCCTACAAACCCATTGATCGAAAGTAGTGTAGTATCTTCTGAGATCGGTACCAGACGTTCATTGTAATTGCTTCCATAAATATTGACGATCCGTTGACGCATATTACTTACAGGCAATCTGAAATGTTCAATATTATTCATATTCAGTGAAAAAGCAATTTCAGGATGAGCAAGTGCAACACGTTCGAATTCGTCGATGATGTGACGAGCCTCGATCGGATTTGATTTCAGAAAATTCCTTCTTGCAGGAACATTGTAGAAAAGATTTTTGACTGAGATAGAGGTACCGGACTGCATACCGACCGGTTGCTGATCTTTGAATTCATTTCCTTCGACTTCAATCACTGTTCCGATTTCTTCACCGGCTTTCATCGATTTCATTTCTACTTGTGAAATTGCAGCAATGGAAGCAAGTGCTTCTCCGCGAAAACCTTTTGTGCGGATGGAAAATAATTCGTCGGCAGAACTGATTTTTGAAGTTGCGTGGCGGGCAAAAGACAAGCGGGCATCAGAAGCAGACATCCCTGTACCGTTATCGACAATTCGGATCAGCGTTTTTCCGGAATCTTTAATATATAATTCGATGTTTGTACTTTGAGCATCAACAGCATTCTCCAAAAGTTCTTTAACTGCTGAAGCAGGGCGCTGAATCACTTCGCCGGCTGCAATTTGATTCGCAACCGTTTCAGGCAATAATTTAATTATATCCGTCATACACCGATCCTGCTGTTAATGAGTTTATTTTATTATCTGGAAGTGAGTTTTCCTATTTGCCTGAAATTTCCACAAAATTAACCGTAAATGTCAGGATTTTATTAAAAGATCCATAATATTTAAGCATCAACTTTCGACTGTAACCCAATCATTTACTCATTATTAAGCAGTTAATTTTCATCCTTGAAACCATTTTCAAAAAAATAATAAAGAATTGTCATTAATTCATCCAAAATTCCTTTACTTTTCATCGAGAATGTCCTAATTTGACATTCAATTGAATCGCAGGTTATGTTAGAAAGAAAACTGAATAAAGTAGAAGCAGGTTACCACATGCTTCAATTACTATCTATGGTCGATGACTCATTTTCGATTAAAGAAGAATTGATCATCAGAAATTATCTTGTAGAAAGCTATCCGTTTCATGTAAGTCTGGATGGTGCAATGGACAAGATCTCTGAATTGAAGAAAGAAGATTATGTAATGCATTTTCAGAAATGCATGGACGATTTTTATCTGGATTCAACTTCTGAAGAGCGGATCCAATTCATGAATTTTGCAGTAAAGATCGTTAGTGCTGACGATGTAGTTTCTCAGCAGGAGAATGTATTCTTGAAAATACTGTTCGATACATGGGATATCGAACATGCAGAATAGGCGAAAAATACCAAAACCTTACACTTTTGTAAGATTTTAACCACGGCAATATAACTTTTCCAGATCAAGGGCGTTAGAATATGTGTGTGTAATTATCCGGGTAAATGTACCGGAGGGATCAAAAGGATGTGGACCTTATAATGTAATTAGTTTCGTATTCCTTTTCATAGTAGAAATTCTACGCCGGCTTAACCGGATTCCAATTCCCCCTGATAATTTCATGCAACTCCGGCTCTTAATAAAGCAGGAAGTATAAACTGATTATTTGTCTTTAGACAATTAAAATATTTATTGGATGTGGTGGGAAGGAGTCAATGTGGATAGTTGGCTCCTTTATTTTTTTTCACCCTCAATGTTCAGCCCCTTTTAATTTTCCTTTGAATACCTTTTTGAATTTCTCCAGCTTTGGCACAATTACAAACTGACAATAAGAAGCCTCTTTGTTATTTTTGAAATAGTCCTGATGATCTTCTTCTGCCTTATAAAATGCAGTAAAAGCAGAGATCTCAGTAACAACATTTGATAGATATGCCCCGGAAGCATTGAGTTCAGTTTTGATCCCTTCAGCAATTTTTTTCTGTTCAAGAGAATGATAAAATATCACAGATCGATATTGTGTTCCTACATCATTACCTTGTCTGTTCAATTGAGTTGGATCATGGGATTCAAAAAATGCTTTCAATACATCCTCATAATTCAGTTTAGTAGTATCGTATGCAATTTGTATGACTTCTGCATGTCCTGTGATTCCCATACATACTTCTCGGTAAGACGGATTTTTAATTGTTCCTCCGGAATATCCCGACTCAACAGAAATAACTCCGTCGAGTAGCTGGAATACTGCTTCAGTACACCAAAAACATCCGCCACCGACAGTAGCAGTATCAATTGTCGTTATTTTATTTTCAGTCATTTTTTCCGGTATTGGTTTGTTCTGTTTTGATTGTCCGCATGCTGAAAGTGACAGCAGCAAAAAGACTAAAGAATAGATTTTCATGAAATTAGTTTATTTCGTTATTGCAAAAACTCCCTGAGCCAATATTTCGCTTGATTCTACAGGAGTTATGACAATTTTAAACGAACCTGTTGTTAAAAAATTGAAGGCCGTCATTACAAAGGTTTCATCTTTTTTTACGTCAAGCACTTTGTCATCGACCCATTCTGATTTTCCATTCTGATCTTTATAGGCAGTGAACTTCAGTGTTGGATGAACAAGTGAAGCACTGTCAGTGTTTTGAAGTTCAGCATAAAAAAGTACCTGAGTGCCTTTTTCAGTCAGTAAATAGAAAGTATCTCTTGGTGCAGCAGGTTTTGCCTTCCCAAGTGTAAACCGGCTTGCCGGGCTCAGATTGTCGGTTATTGTCAGCTTTGACACTTTTTGGGCTTCTGCAGTGAAGGATAAAAAACTAAAAAGTAAGATAATTTTAGTAGCTGTTAATTTCATTCCAAGTGGTTTATCAATTCAAAACTACATCTTTTCTGCAATAGCACAAAATGATACCATATCTGCCGTACCGCCATTTGGCAATTCGATAGTTTCAGTTATTAGAGAAATAGCAGCCGATGAAAATCCATTCTTAGAAAAAAGTTGAGACAATTCATCTTTACTGTACATCTCAAAACCATATTGAGTGAAGGGCATTTTTTCCATTGAATCTTTTGAACGGATTACAAGAAATACTTTACCGGAAGGTTTGAGTACACGCAACAATTCCCGGATCCCTTTTCCGGGATCTGACCAGAAGTATAATGTATTGATAGTAAAAATTCTGTCGAAAGTATTTTCACTGAAAGGCAGATCGACCACATCTCCTTTGACAAATTTTACTTTGCTTTCCAGGATGAGTTCAGCGTGGTTTTCATTGGCAACGTTGATCATATCATCTGAAAGATCAATTCCTGTATAAGCAATATTTTTTTCAAGTTTAAAAAGCTCGTTTATAAAGTGACCATCTGCCGGACCTACTTCAAGAATTTCTGTATTCGGAATTAAATCGAGGTGTCTGTAGGTATATTCATACAAAGGCCGATTACTCTTTGCCATCAATTCTGTTACGGTTTTTGAATTTTCGCCTTGCGGCAAACGCAATTGTTCCGCCAGCTCTTTCATCTCCATCATGTAGTTGGTGTTTTAGAAAACTTCAGAATAGAATATCCGACTATACCTGCTAAGAGACTTGAAAATACAATTGCAATTTTTGCATTGGTTATAAGATGCATGTCCTGGAACGCCAGCATAGAAATAAAGATTGACATCGTAAAACCAATACCTCCAAGAAAACCTAATCCGATGAGTTGTGTTAAGGAAATTTGTTTTGGCAGTGAACTTATCTTTAATGCCACCAATAATACTACCATCAAAACAATTCCAAGCGGCTTACCTAAGACCAGACCCAGACCTATTCCGAAACTTTCAGGTGTATCTAAATGTGTCATTATATCTCCATCGATAAAAATTGCAGTGTTGGCCATTGCAAAGACCGGCATGATCAAAAAATTGACTGTGGTATGGAGCTTTGATTCCATCTTCATCAGCAGTGAATTTTCGCTTTTGTGAAAAGGTATAGTGGCAGCCAATATTATTCCGGCAATTGTTGAATGGATCCCTGACTGAAAAACAAAATACCAGAGAAAAATGCCGGGAATAACATATAACCAGACATTTTCAAAACGTTTTCTATTAAAATAGGAGAGAAGTAAAGTAATTAATCCGGCCATCATCAGATAAAATATATTTAAAGAAGCTGAATAGAACAATGCAATTACAATCACAGCTCCAAGATCATCTACGACTGCAATTGCAGTGATCAGAACTTTACCTGCATCAGAAACTTTTTTGCCAAGGATAGAAATGATTCCTATTGCAAAAGCAATATCTGTAGCCATAGGAATTCCCCAGCCACTGGAGGATTCAAGATCGTGATTAATGAGATTATAGATCAAAGCCGGTATGAGCATACCACCAATTGCGGCAGCAACAGGAATAGAAGCCCGTTGAAACCCTTTCAATTCACCATCGATGAGCTCGCGTTTTATTTCAAGACCGACCAATAAAAAGAAAATGGTCATCAAACCATCGTTAATAATGTGCACTAAATTAAAATGAACGCTTCCACTATGAAATATTTCTTTTTCCCAGAAATGAATATAACTTGATGAGTATCCACTATTTGCCAGAATTAGAGAAACAATTGAAACGACCAACAATAAAATTCCCGAGATCTTTTGGGAACTCGTGAATTTTTTGAAAGTCTCTGATAAATTATGGTGAATTGTGCGGATTGATTTCATATTATTAATAAAGTAAATATACAATTTTATAAATATAACAAAATTTGAAATTACTTGAAATCAGAGATCATTCGTCCTGAAATTTTTCTGAGATTTGTCTCATTTGTTTTTGCCTCAAACCTGGCATTGACCAAGCGTGTCATTGATTCTTCAAATGTCCGGAATGAATCCTGTAACTCTATGGCGTTACTTATCCCTATTCTGTATCTTTCCTGAGCAATGACAAGTACTTCACGGGCAAGCAGAATATTGTCTTCTTCAGTCTGCAAGATCTCCAGACTATTCGTGAAATTTCTATACGTATTCAGAAGGTCAGCATTCACAATATCATTCCAAGTGCTCAATTGTAATTTTGCATTCAATACTTCCACTTTTGCATTTCTGATCTGTCGGTTAATGTTGAAACCATGGAAGATCGGAAACGAAATGGTAGCACCGTAATTAAAACCCTGCGATTGATTCAACAATGTAAATCCGGCTTCATTGGTTGATCGGTTAAAGATGTAATGTGTACCCAGATTTATTCTTGGATACCGGAGTGCTTGATTTTCTTTCAGACTTAATTCAGCAATGCGCTGATTCATTTCATAATATTTGAGATTATTATTATCAGGCAACGAATTTTTTAATTCTTCAAGTGTCGGCCTGAACGAAATGATGATCGTATCTTCTGTAACGACCGGAGCATCGAGTGAACGGACCATCAAGCGATTCAGATTCATCTTGGATTCTTCAATCAAAGATATCGTCGCAAGTTCAATTGATTTTTGTCGGTTAAATTCCAGTTTAGCTTGTAATTGTTCAAGCTTCGATCCTGAACCATTATTTAGTTTTCTTTCTGCTAACATTAATCGCTCTTCAAGTAATTTGATCTCTTGCTGAGTGGCTTTCAACAGCTGTTGATTTATAATAATGGAATAATATGCATTCACAACATCTGTAATGGTTATCTCCATCTGGATTTTCAGTTGTTGTTCAGACTGATAAAATAATCCATCTAGTTTTTTCTTTGTATGGAACATTTTCAATCCATCAAAAACTGTCCAAACCAATCCAACATCGATATTTGTATTCGTGGATCCGGAAGCATCACGGTTGACTTCTGCACCTGTGTTGTATTCCTGCTTCAGGTCATTAGTTGAATTAGTATACGAACCATTCACATCCACAGTAGGAAGCATGTCGGCATTGCCGATCGTATTGTTGTTCGCTTCAATCTCTGATAAATTTGAATAGATCAACACATCATAATTTTTTTCCAATGCAGCTTTAACGGCATTTTCAATTGTCAGCTTACTATCTTGTCCAAAGGCAGAGAACGAAGCAAACAAGAAGAAGAGAAGAATCAATTTATTTCTTTTCATTTCTGTTTTCTTTTGAAATGAATGTATAGACAGCCGGAATAACATACAATGTCAGGATCAATGAGAAGAGTAATCCGCCAACCACAACAATTCCCATTGGTATTCTGCTTTGAGCTCCATGACCCAAACCAATAGCAATTGGCAATGCACCTAAGATAGTTGCAATACTTGTCATTAAGATCGGACGTAAACGAGATGTAGAAGCATCTACAGCTGCTTCACGGACTGATAAGCCGGCAAGTTTCCGTTGATTTGCAAATTCAACGATCAGGATTCCGTTTTTTGTAACCAGTCCTATGAGCATTATTATTCCGATCTGACTGAAGATATTCAACGTTTGGTTGAACATCCACAAAGAAAGCACGGCACCTCCTAATGCCAGTGGAACTGTGAGCATGATAATAAAGGGATCGATGAAACTTTCAAACTGTGCTGCAAGGATCAGATAAATAAGGATCAATGCAAGTATGAATGCAAACAGGATATTGGATCCTGATTCAGCAAAATCGCGGGAGGCTCCTGTAAGCTCGGTCGAGAAAGAATCGTCCAATACCTTATCCGCAATTTCATTCATAGCAGCAATACCATCGCCAACAGTTTTCCCTGGAGCAAGTCCTGCTGAAACCGTTGCAGATTTGTAGCGATTGTAATGGTAGAGTTGGGGCGGACTGCTTTCTTCAGTTACATCGACAAGGTTATCAAGCTGGATCATTTCACCGGACTTATTACGAACATAAAGTGATTTAAGATCAATAGGCTCATTGCGGTTTTCACGGTCTACCTGTGCAATGACCTGATATTGTCTGCCATTCATTGTAAAGTACGACATCCTTCTTCCGCTATAGGAGAATTGAAGGGTTTGCGCCACATCGTTTATTGAAACTCCACGAGCTGCAGCACGGTCTCTGTTGATTGAAATATTTAATTCAGGCTTGTTGAATTTCAAATTCACATCAACACCCTGGAATGTTGGATTCTTGCCGGCTTCTTCCATGAATTTTGGAAGAACAGCTTTCAGCTTTTCAAAATTTGGCCCTTGCAGAACAAACTGTACCGGTAATCCCGTACGCGAAAAACCACCAACTCCAATTGTTTGCTCTTGCAATGCAAAGACTCTTCCTTCAGGAAATGCTTTTGTATTTTTAGTAATGTAATCAGCAACTTCTTGTTGGGAGCGTTCACGTTGATCAGGATCTTTCAACCCGATCCGTACAAATCCGGTATTTGGTGCACCCGAACCGGTAAATCCGGGAGCTGTAACACTTAATGCAATTCTTTTTTCAGGAATAGAATCATTTACAAATTCAACGAGACGATTCATAAAGTTGTCCATATAACCAAATGAAGTTCCTTCAGGTGCACTAACTTGCAAGCGAATGAAATTCCTGTCCTCTAGTGGAGCAAGCTCTGATTGCAATGTTGAGCCAATTCCATACACCATTCCAACCGTAGCTAAAAGAATGATCCACGCCCAATTCCGCACCTTGATAAATGCAGCAAGTGATTTACGATAACCTTCCGTCATAGCGACAAAGAATGGTTCTGTTCTTGTATAAAATTTAGAATGCTTATGATTTTTGCGAGCAAGTTTTACGTTAAGAACCGGCGTTAAAGTCAGAGATACAAATGCCGAGATCAAAATGGCCCCGGCCATGACAATTCCAAATTCCCGGAAAAGCCTACCGACAAAACCTTCAAGGAAAATGATTGGAAGAAATACTGCAGCAAGGGTAAGGGAAGTAGAAACGACAGCGAAGAAAATCTCATTTGAACCTTTCTCAGCAGCTTCCGCCGGTTCCATTCCTTCTTCTATCTTCTTGTAAATGTTTTCGGTCACAACAATCCCATCATCGACTACTAACCCGGTGGCGAGAACAATTGCTAGCAGTGTAAGAATGTTAACACTGAATCCAGCTACATACATAATAAAGAAAGCACCGATAAGTGAAACCGGAATATCGATCAATGGCCGGATGGCAATGAGCCAGTCCCGGAAAAAGAGGAAGATGATTATAACTACCAGAAGAAATGCAATGATCAAAGTCTCTTCAACTTCACCAATCGACCGTCTGATAAATTTTGTATTGTCTAATGCAATATCAAGTTTGAAATCTTTTGGAAGGTCAAGTTTGAGCTGCTCATAGCGTTTGTAGAACTCATCAGCAATTTCGATGTAATTAGATCCCGGTTGCGGAACAATTGCAAGTCCGATCATCGGAGTACCGGATTGTTTCAAGATCGTTTCGTCATTCTCCGGACCTAACTGAACAGTTGCTACATCCTGAAGTCTGACAACGGAACCATTTCCGCTGGAGATAATGAGGTTATTGAATTCATCGACTGTTTCTAACTTACCTCTTGTATTAATGGTAAGTTCCGTAGCATTACCAACGATCTTTCCACCTGGAAGTTCAACATTTTCTTTATCGAGTGCATTCTGAATATCGAGCGGCGTGAGGTCGAATGAAGAAAGTTTATTTGGATCGATCCAGATCCGCATCGCATATTTTTTCTCGCCCCAGATCTGAATTGTACTTACTCCGGGAATAGTTTGTAATCGTTCAAGAATAACATTCGATGCATAATCACTGATCTGCATCTGATTCCGCACATTGCTTTCAAGCGTCATGGATACAATGGCATCGCTGTTTGCATCCGATTTATTTACTACAGGTGGGGCATCGATATCTTGAGGAAGCTGGCGGATTGCCTGTGATACTTTATCACGTACATCATTCGCCGCAGCTTCCAGATCAATCTCCAGATCAAATTCTACAGTGATACTGCTGCTTCCCTGATTGGATGAAGAGGAGATCGTTTTAATACCTGCAATGCCATTGATTGCTTTCTCTAAAGGTTCAGTGATCTGTGATTCGACAACTTCAGATGCTGCACCGGTATAAGCTGTCCGTACAGTAATGATTGGTGGATCGATCGATGGATATTCACGGACCCCTAAAAAATCAAAACCAATCAGTCCAAAGAGGACAATGACGATGGAGAATACCATTGCCATGACCGGTCTTTTTAAACTAAG
>JAYUWA010000320.1:0-5302 GCA_043753795.1 Bacteroidota bacterium
TGCATGGCCCTTAAGGGCCATGCAACATTTTTTTGATTAGTTTTTCATCAGTCTGATCAAACCTGAAGGCATTTCATTTCTGAAATATTGCAAAAGATACAAGCCGGTCGGGTATTCTGAAAGATCAATTTCTCCGGTTAGTGCATCATGGTTTAATATTTCAATCAATTTTCCGGAACTATCATAAACTTTTGCGCCGGAAATATTTTCAAAACCTGATCTGTCAATTAACATAAATTTTCCAATAGCTGATGGATTAGGGAAAACAATTACTTCTGATTTCAAATCCATTTCATTTACATCTACAACAGTTCCACCAAATTTAATGGTGACCATTTCATATAACCAATTATTTAAAAACGAAGTTGCACTTTCACCGGTAACAATAAAATCTCCGGCTTGATCTCTGTTTAGCGAATACAACCTGTCAGGATTAAAGTTTGGTGTTGTATAAATATTCTCAAATTCCTGTACACCTGTGGAAGTATATCCAACAAGAACATAATCGAAATTTGTGGTAGCGCCATCTAATCGCCATCCTGCTGTTACAACTCTTCCGGTTGATTCAACGATCAGTTCTAAAGGTTCTCTATCACTTGCCGTCTGGTCATAGCTGTTGCTCCACTCAAGATTTCCAGTCACTCTATGAAATTGCGCTATGAAATATCTTGCAACAAAACCGGACCAGCCACGACTTATAATAGTAATTGAATTTCCGGATGTGTGCCTAACCTTTACGCCATATTCAGTGGTTGAGGCTGCAGGATTATAGAGTGTTCGCCACAGCAAATTTCCTGTTGCACCATCGATTAGGGCTATAACTGTAGCTGCACCTGAAAAACCGGTTACAGCAACTTGACCTATGGCGTTCACTGATATATCTTTTCCTTCGTCAGCAACACCAGCTGAGTCAATTTCAACAGACCACAACCTGTTTCCGGAAACATCAAAACGTTGTGCAACTAATTTTCCGGTGGTTCCTGATCCTGTTTGAGAATATCCGACAACAGCAAGGTCTCCATTCGGAAAAGCTGAAACATTGTTTACTCGCGTAACAGCAAATTGAGTTGAGTCGATCAATGCAGTCCATTGATAGTTTAACTGATCATCAAAGTATGCTAAATATCCGCCCGATATCGAAGCTTTACCACTTAACACTACACTTCCATCTGCTCGTACTAACAAAGCGTTTGCAAATTGAACTCCTGTGCTCACAGTATTATACCAGACAGTATCAATGAAATTTCCCGCAACAGATATTTTAACGATGGTTGGTTGGTACCCGGTGCCTGTAGCATTTGTGTCAGATGAAATACTTAGCAGTATGTTTCCATTCTGATCAAGATCCATTCCAGTTAGTGTATCATTTCTCCAACCCGGTGTAGTGTAATATTGCTCCCACAATAAATTTCCTGCCGGATCATATTTTACAATTGCAACATCATAGCCGTTATAATAAAGTCTGTCTATTGTCCCAGCACAGTATACATTGTTGGAAGCATCTGTTCTAACAAATTGTCCACGCATAATTGTATTACCTATTCCGCTAAACACCCATTCATGTAGCGTCGCTCCGCCAGTATCAAGAATTGTAGTTGCAAAATTCTCATCCACAAAAGCGGTATCTGCTCTGAAACCTCCGGCATACACTTTGCCATTGCGAACATCAATTGAAAACCCGATTGAAACATCTGTATCACTTGTTAAACGATAAGTCCATAATGAATCGCCGGAAGAAGAATACTTCACAACATTCAAATTATCAATTCCCCCATTCCCAAAATGGTTTGGGCCGGGATATATTCCTTTGCCGATGGTATATATTCCTCCTGAAGCATCAGTAGCAATATCAAATGGAATTGTATTAGAATTATTCACTGGCGAACTCCATGACCTTCTCCAGGCCATTGAACCACTAGCATCAATTCTGAATACCAACTGGTGAAGAAAATCTGTACCGGCAATATATATATTCCCAGATTGATCAATTGCCATTGAATAGAATTGTTCGTCAAATGTAGTTGTTGAATCAGAATAAATAGTTGCCCATTGCTGAACACCCGTTGGCGAATAAGAGACCGCAAGCATGTCGGTACTTGTTGTGGATCCATTGGCAGATTGTCCGCCGACAATTATATTTCCATTAGACGCTATCTTTATGACCTCGCCTTTATCGCCACCGATCAACGATGGATTATTATACGTTTGCGCCCATTCTACAATTCCTGCTGTTGTATACTTTTTTACAAATAAATTCAGACCGCCGGCAGTTGCTGTATCATAAACAAATCCGCAGATCAACGGCTGCTGATTTGCATCTATCGTTATATCCCGTACTTCTTCGTAACGATTATTCGCAGTGTTCATCAAATCAACCCAGGAAATCTGCCCAAGTGAATTATACTTAATTACTAATCCGTCGTGTGCGCTATTGAAAGCAGTATACCAACCGCCAACATAAACATTACCGGCATTATCAACTGCAATACCACTGGCCTGACTTTCACGATTCCCGGGTAATGTGTACAGACTTTCCCATTGCATAACACCATTTGAATTTAATTTTATCGTCACACATTGATCTGCAAATCCGGTACCTGTTGCACTTCCGGTCAGATACACATTTCCGGAAGCATCAACTTCCATGTCAGTTACAAAGTCTTCATCATTTAGTGTTCCATCAAAATAATATTCCCACAGCGTGTCACCTTGAGCATTGTATTTCAAAGCGAAAATATCCTGCGAATGATTTGAATTAACGGCAAACCCAGAGACAACAACGTTGCCTTGAGAATCTGCTTTGATCTTTGCTATCCGATCCGGATTTTTTCCTTGTCCGTGAAAAGAAGCAATCCACTCCTGTGGTAATGACTGAGAATATGAATTTGATTCGTGCAAATTAAATATTGCCAAGAACAATAGGTACTTTTTTAACATAGGGATAGGGTTTGGAAGACTAAGGTAATTAAATTAATAATCAGATTAGATACCAAGAGGTTTCCTACGGAATGACTTATGTGATGCATTAAGGGAAAAAAGAGGGAAAGAATATGCAAGTGGATTCTTTCAGAATTCATCAACTCTAAGCGACTCATTTGTCACTCAGCAGTGACTTTTCTGCACAGCATTTTGATCAAAGAAAAATTGCCTCAGGCAACTTCTTGCAATTCCTTCCACACCCCCTTAATGACTGCACATTGTCATTCCGAAGGAAACTTCTTGGTTTCTATGCTTATCACTTTGATCAAGCCAAATTCCTCTGACTCCCCGCAAAGAACTGTTCTCCGAACACTTGATTTAAAATACAATTTTCAACTTAAATTACAAAGTTTGATTTTTATCGGACAGTAGTAATTAATAATGAAGAATGAGGGTACTACAACGTTTTGTACCTTGCATAAAAAAAGGATGCAGCGTTTAAACCACATCCTTTCAGGAAAACTTACACGAACAACAAAGAAAATAACCAATTAACATTTAAATCGAATGAAGGGGGATGATTCAATTAAAATGGACCAAAGCAAATCCACCGGAAAATCCGCTCTCACGCAAACGGTGGCAAAATAATTAGGGTAGAGAACTTTAATTAATTCGTTTTATAAACCGAAGTATTCTTTTAATTTCTTGTCAGCTTACAAGTATAATACGGCGGGATTATAAATGGTTGCCTGATTTAAAATGGAAATTTTGCTTGAATTTTTTAAAATTTCAGTCTTAGCCCTGCTTTCAGAGAAAAAACATTGATCTTTTCCTCAGGAAGCTCTTTAAATATTCCGCTTAATCCATAATTAAAGGATGGCTGAATCATCAGCTGCATTTTCCTGCTTACAGAATAAAGAATGCTGACTTGTCCAACATAATTCAAATAGCTTTTCTCAGGAGTGAGAACAGAAAGATTATTGATCACAATATTGGTATCTTCCAGTGCAAAAACAGATTTAGCATCATTAATAAAGGAGAATGAAATCCCGCTTTCCACATGTACGGCAAATTTATTCATCTTGAAATTGAAACCGACTAATACCGGAATATCAATAATTGTATAATCTGTCGAAACTGTTCCTGCTATCGAAATTGGGATCATTAAAGTACTGGTAGTATCCTGATAAAAAGTATTATAAACAGACGGAATTTGAGAAGTATGTTTCGAATAATTTACTCCGGCTCCCAGAGTAAATTTATTTATAAAGTAATTTAATTTCAATCCAATAATCACTTCAGAATTTTTCGCTGAGTTCAGATTTTCACCTTTAGAATTGGTATAATCAAGTCCTTGTTTCATTGTAAACTGAACTCCTGCGAATGCTTCAATCGAGAACCGTGAATTAAATGCTGAATCTTTCACAGTTGAATCTACGGATGCAATTACACTATTGCTTTTTGCTGAACTATCTGAAATTGCCGTATCAACTTTTGCATTTTCCACTGCAGAAGAAATGATTGCACTGGGTTGTATTTCAGAACCTGAATTAGCAATGAAGTCAGATCCAGTTTCATCACTGACACCTGGTGTCTGTTCTTTCAAATTGCTGTTAAGTATAGGCTTCTCAGACTTACTAATTGAATCCGTATTCGAATTTGTTTTATTCAATAATGTTTGTTCAGAATTCCGGATGTCAGTTTCATCCTGCGATTTTTCTTCTCCGGCCTTCTCTAATTCAAGCGCATTCTTTAAATCAGAGTCTTCCTCCTTTTTTACAATTGACTTATCTTCTTTGTTATTAATATCAAGAAGATCCTGTTTGTCTTTAGATTGTTTTTGAGAAGACGGTCTTGCAACTTTTGGTTTTGATTCTATTTCTTTTAAATTGGAATTGTTTTTACTCGTTGCAACGGCAGCATTTGCAGTATGTTCTTTCTTAACTTTTATTTCTGAATTTATATTCGACATATTGGATTTTCTCTCTGCAATTCTACTTTCTAAAACGGGTAAAATTTCATTTGCGTTCTTCTCATTGATGTTTGCGTCAACTTTCATCTCATTGGAGTTCTTTTCACGGGCAATTTCTTCTTCTTTAATTACAGTTTGATTTTCAGTAATTATGTTTTCCTTAGGCTGAATTGTTTCTGCGTTATAAGTTTTTGTTGTAGTTGTTTCAGAATTATTATCCATAAAGTAATAACCGCCTCCCAAAATTGCAAGTATAGCAATTACTGAAAGAGAGCCAAGAAGCCACCTACCATTATTCCCTGTTCCTTTTTTGATCAAGCCTTCTTTGACAAGTCTGCTTTCAACAGCGGCCTTCAATTCAGAAGGAACCTGCTGAGTGCCTTTTGCCAGCTTATCTTTAATCAGCTTATC
>JAYUWA010000321.1:0-1658 GCA_043753795.1 Bacteroidota bacterium
GTACATCCTTGCAATCTGTGTGTACTGGATAACAAGGGAGCAAGTCGTAAAGGCAATTATCGTTAAGAGTCCAACAAAATCATTTGTCCATTTTTTACATATTGAATTCAATAGCCATGTAGAACCGAAAGCACAAAGAACAAACGGTATTCGCAGAAGAAAAGCATCATCTCCAAATAACTTGATCCAATAATAAATATAAGTTTGAATTCCTGCTGGATGATAGTCAATGTAAACTCCATTCACGATCATTTCGGAAAAAGTGTCGTAACGAGCGCGTGTAATTGCACTGAGCTCATCATTCGACAATGAAAGATCTTTCAGGTTGATAAAATGAAGCACAAATGAAACTGCCAGGATAAATATCAGCAGGAATTCATTTCGTTTCTTTGTATCCATATCAACAAGCTATTATTTCGAACGCTGACGAATCGCTTCATACAGAATCACGCCACAAGCAACTGAAACATTTAAAGAAGAAATTGTTCCTGCTAATGGAATACGCAGTAATTCATCTGCGCATTTTATCAATTCATTGCTGACACCGTCTTCTTCTGATCCCATGATAATGGCAAGTGGGCCGCTGAAATCGGATTTGAAATACTCTTCACTCCCCTTTTCACTTGCTGCGACAACACGGATACCACTTTCCTGAAGATAAGCTACAGTTTGCTTCAGATGATTTTCACGGCAAACAGGAATTTTACTCAATGCTCCGGCAGAAGTTTTGATCGCATCTGCTGTAACCTGCGCCGCACCACGACCCGGAATTACAATTGCATGAACACCCGAGCACTCTGCTGTCCTGGCAATTGCACCAAAATTCCGAACGTCTGTAATCCTGTCCAGAATTAAAATCAACGGCACTTGTCCCTTCTCGAAAACAAATGGTACTATGTCTGTGATCTTATGATAAGTGATCGAAGAAATATAACACACAACATCCTGATGATTGTTACGGGTGATCCGATGTAATTTTTCAATCGGAACTTCCGTGTATGTAATATTCTTTTCTTTCAAAAGCTCTTTTAACTCACCCATCAATTCTCCTTTTGCTCCGCGACAGATAAACATGCGGTCTATTTCTTTCCCTGCATGAATTGCTTCCATTATCGGACGAATCCCATAGATAAGTTGAGTGTCTTCTTTTGGCTCTGGGCGACGGGAACGAAAACTACCTTTGTTATTGTTGTTGAACATAATTTATTTATACTAATTAAAACTATTGAATGCCCGACCTTGTCGCCATGTTTCTACTGCACGATACCAGTTACTTTCATATATCGGCGCTCTTGACAAGGTCATGTCATTTGGAGTAAATGGATTGTTGACTTTGGTAAAAAAGAAATTCAAGGCTAATGCACTATTTGGTGTACCATAGATCCATGTCTCGGATTCTGCTCCAAGATATAGGGTTGTCGGCGATCCAAAGATAACGAAGATCATTCCTCTGTCTGTTTTCCATCCTTCTGTGTAAGATGTAAAAAATTTATTTGCATCCTGCACACGACCATAATATTTACGGATCAATGCACGGGTCTTTTCTTCAGATCCTCCACGCGCCAACCAGAAATTATCGACAGCCGTTTTCAGATTTGTGGACTTTTGCATTTCTTCAAATTCCTTTTTAGAAGTAAGGTATCGCAATGACTCTAAAA
>JAYUWA010000322.1:0-1657 GCA_043753795.1 Bacteroidota bacterium
AATGACATTATGCAACTCTCTCCGGGCTTGATATAATAGAGCAAGATCTCTCTTCCATCTTCATCAGTCCGCATGACTTTAATACTTCCACTAACGACAATGGGAATTGCTTTTATGTATGAGTTCTCATTAAGAATAACATCGTCTTCTAAAAACTTTTTTGTAAAGCCGTACTTAGTTAGTTTCTCCCTGATCTCAGGAGTGGATTTGAATTCAATCAGGTCATTTGATTCCATCTATTTGTAGATTTTGTCGATCCTGGAAGCAAGTTCAAAGTCCTTCAGACTAACCCCACCGGCATCATGAGTGCTCAAAGAAATATTGACTTTATTATAGACATTTTCCCAATTCGGATGATGATTCATCTTCTCAGCTTCTGATGCAATGGCCGTCATAAAACCGAAAGCCTGTACGAAATTCTTGAACTGAAATTCTTTTTTGATAAAATCTCCTTCATACGACCATCCTGGATCTATCAGATCGAGATTTTCTTGGATTTCGGGTTTTGTGAGTTTTTCCATGATGTAAAATTAATGCAATTTAGTATTACTATGCTTATGTGACGTGAATCTGACAACTAACGATGCTTTGTAATGTATATTTATTCATTGAAATGATTTTTTATAACAAACTACAATGAAAACATCCGCTCCTCTTAAGAAAGTTTTTTTGATCCCATTCTTTCTATTTTTATCATTCACAAGTTATGGAAAAAACAAGATCACAATAACAGTAGTTGAAAAAGAAACCGGCTCGAGAATTCCATTTGCAATTGTTTCAATTGTGGAGAAGGCAAATAACAAGCCAATCGGAATGACAGACTTAAGTGGTGTATTATCTACCCCTGATATCGTAGTTGGACAGAAAATTTTAGTAAGTTCAATTGGATATTCTCCTTTTGAATTAGTCATTGGTCAAAGCAGTAATTTTAATGTGAGTCTGAAGAAAGGAATTGAATTGAAAGAAGTGAAAATTTCTGCTTTACATGTTCCTTTGAAATCATGTGTTAACAAATGCTTTGCAATTGATACAGATCCGTTTATTTGCTTCGGACAACAAGCAGTAAAAGTACTGACAAATGAAATTGAGAAACAGCCATTCAAAAGTATCAGCACGTTAAAGATCTTTCCAAATCCGACGCACGGCTTATTTAGGCTCAACTCCGGAGTAGAGAATTACTTGCTGGAACTTTTTGATTGTACCGGAAAACTTGTACTCAACTTCGAAAAAGTGAATGATGATCAGTCAATAGACATTGATAAACTGAAGGCAGGAGTTTATTTCTGCAGGATAACAAAAGACAATTTAATTCTGACAAGCAGACTTATCGTCAATTAACTTTCTCGACTACAACTGCTGTACCATACGCTAATACTTCTGTGAGTCCACTCATTACCTCGTTGGCATCGTAACGCATGTTGATGATTGCATTCGCTCCTAGTTCCTGTCCGTGTTTGATCATCAATTGCAATGCTTCTTCACGGGTCTTTTCACAGAGTTCTGTATAAATTGTGCTTCGTCCGCCGAAGATGGTCATAAAGCCACCTGCCAGATTACCTAGCACGCTTCTGGAGCGAACGGTAATTCCGCGAACAAGACCTAATTGTTTTATTACTTTGTAGCCTTCAAGTGAAGTGCTGGTCGTGATCATTGTAAA
>JAYUWA010000323.1:0-5288 GCA_043753795.1 Bacteroidota bacterium
GGAAGCAGGATTAAAAAGTTCAAATCGTTTTCTGGATAATGAATTGAATTATAGCGACCTGAATTTTAGCACAGGAATGTATGAGCGGAATAATCTCAACTCCGACCATTTTGTGTATAATGAACAGATAGCAGCCGGTTATGCAATGTTGACCAGCAGAATTAAAAAGCTTGATTACAATTTTGGTCTTCGTGCTGAACAAACTTTTGCTTCAATAGAATCGCAAACGATACTAGAAACTTATAAGAATGATTACATCTCATTTTTTCCAAGCGCATTTCTCAAATATCCATTGTCTTCCAAGAGTGATCTTCAGTTTAGTTATAGCCGGCGTGTAAACAGACCTGAATCACGATCTTTGAATCCATTTGTCGATTATTCTGATTCGCTGAACATCCGTCAGGGAAACCCATTTCTCCGACCGGAATTCACAAATGCATTGGAATTATCAAACAGTCTAAATGTAAAATCATGGAATATTACTACATCGATTTTTTACCGACGAACAGATGACTTGATTAGCCGTTTTCGTACTGTAGATCCAAATACAGGAGTCGGTACAATGACAACAACAAATTTTTCATCATCAGAGAATACCGGCGGAGAGTTGATCATTCGTTATACTTTCGAAAAGGTTGGATCGGTAATGGGAAGTTTTAATATTTATCAAAGTAAGATAGATGGCGCAAATGTCAATTCTGATTATCAAACAAATTCTACACAGTGGTCATCACGGTTGAATGTTAGTTTGCGTGTTGCAAAAAATACATCTTTTCAGGTGACCGGAAATTATGTGGCACCTATTACAACAGTAAACGGTCAGATAAAAGGAATGAGTGGAATAGATGTTGGCTTGAAACAAGACCTATGGAACGGAAAAGCATCGTTAAGTCTCAATGTTAACGATGTATTTGCAATGCGAAAATTTGAATACATTAATTTCGGCGATTATTACAGGACAGAAGGTTCCAGAAGTCGTGAATCACGTGTTGCAATGTTGAATTTCTCCTATAAGATCGGCAAAGCGGAAAACAGTATTTTTTCAAAACGTAAAAATCAGAGATCTTCGCCACAGGAATCGGGGCCTGAAATGATTGACTATTAGACTATGAAAATGAAAAATGAAAAATGAAAAGCGAGTAGCAACTTGCTACACTCGACTCACTATTCATTTTTCATTTTTCACTTTTCACTTTTCACTATTCACTATTCACTATTCACTATTCACTTTTCACTATTCACTATTCACTATTCACTATTCAGTCTTACAACCCACTCGCCATCATCACTGCAGCATGTGCATTCACATTGCCATATCCTTTGGTACTTGAAAGAGTAGGATAGAACTGTGCAGTACCTTTCATACATGTTAGTACTTGCGTTGCGGTTAAGTTTGGATTTACTGACCAGACCAGTGCAGCGACACCGGCTGTGAGTGCTGTTGCGCATGATGATCCGCCGACATAACTTGGGTTATAACCGCTCATGGGTAGAGACAAAGTAGTTCTTGAGCTATTAGTACTTCTTGCCATAGGAATTGTAAGATCTACCTGACTTCCATCATGGCAATCGCTGCAAGTATTTCCGTTTTCTTTCACTCCCGTTACTGCTACGCATTGTGAATAATTTGCCGGATAAATAACACCCCACCAGGAAGTCCAGCCGAAAGAAGTTCCTGCCGCAGCAAAAAGTAATTTACCTTTTCCGGAAGCATAAGAGACTCCATCAAGTAAGGTGCTACTGCTAAAAGGTGTTCCGATAGACATGCTGATGATCTTTAATGAAACCATGTTGCCCATTCTGACCAAGGCATTTCTTACACCGCTTAATTCAGCTGATTCATTTAACACAACATCACTGCAACCACGAATAAAATGGAGGTTTGCTTTATAAGCAACTCCTGTTGGACCACCCAGATTGTTTCTTGGACCTACAGCAATGCCACTCATACTTGTACCGTGTGTACAACTTGTGTATGCGGAAGAACCATAAGTATAATCAGTAGTCAAAGTTCTTCCGACGTTAGATTCACCATTATTAAAATTACTTCCAAGTAATGTTTGACTTGAACTAAGTCCGGCATCAATTACACCGACAGTAATGCCAAGTCCCTGAGCAATATTCCAGGCAGAAGGTACATTTACGTTATTGAAATTCCACGACATTTTACATCCTGGAGATATCGTTGTATAGTCACTGACATCCAAAGCCTGAGTGGAACCCGAACATCCGGAAGAAGAAGCTACACGTTCATTGATGTAAGTTGTCGGCCAATATCCGAATGGTTCTATATATCGAACATTTTCCAGGTTGTATAATTTCGTCAGAATAGATTTGTCAGAAAGCTTGAAAACGATGATTGGAAGAGTATTGTCATCTTCTGAAATTATTTCTGCGGCAGATGCATTTTTATCACCGGCATTCTTCAATTCAGTAACGACCATTTCAATGATAGCATCATGAACTGCTTTCCATTCTTTCGATTTGATGTTGGTGCGATGAAGGTCACTTCTCAGATCTTTAGTTCCGGCAGGCTGATAACCAATTGCAACAATTCTAGTGATCATTGCTGCACTCGTTAAAATTTTTATATCACTGTTTTCCCATGAAAATTCTCCGGTAGTCTGAACTTTGTCATGCATGTACTTATCAATCTCTTTTTGCGTGTACGATTCACCGGTCGGAACATCCGCTAAAATTGCCTTTTGTACAAGAACAGGGCCTTGATTGGATTGCGGAGCAACAATTGTTTCCTCAGGATTACATCCAGAAAAAAGGTAAATGATAAGTAGTAAGAAGCTGTATTTTTTCATGTTGTGCGTAGTTTATTATTATGGGTTAATGAATGTAAAATTAACAGTTGTGAATATATGAAAGAAATTTTCAATTGCAAAAGCCATAATTTATCTTTTAATAGGTTTATTATAAGAGGTCGCGAATTATTCATTTCTTTGTATCCGGATGAAGAGCTTATTTGTGATACTACTGCTTGTTCCTTTTGCTGGATTTGGGCAAAATAAAATTAAGGTCTATTCAACTCAGCCTGTCGATACTAGTATGTCTACAGGTGTGAATGCAATTTACCTGAATCAGTCTTATGATGACACCTTGATCGCATACATTCAGAGAGCAAAGAATACGATCGACATAGCTGTATTCAGTTATGATCAATACGGTCAGATGTCAAATATTGCAAATGCCGTAAATTCGGCAAAGGCAAATGGAAAAAGAATCAGATGGATCTATTGCGGGGGAGTTGGAAATTCCGGCGTTTCGCTTTTAAACAGTTCGATCCCTACATTGGCATCTCCTACGTCTTCAATGTATGCAATCATGCATCACAAATTTGTGCTCTTCGATGTTAACTCGCCGGATCCTGATGATGCAATTGTTTTTACCGGTTCTGCAAACTGGAATCCCGACCAGATCAATGAAGATGAAAACAATCTGGTCATCATAAATGATCAGCCGGTAGCACAAGCTTATTTGACAGAATTCAATGAAATGTGGGGCGATACAGGAATGGTTCCTAATGCTTCTGTCTCACGGTTCGGGCCTTTCAAAACGGATAATACACAGCATTTCTTTCAGGTAGAAGGGAAGACTGTTGAAGTTTATTTCAGTCCGTCAGATAATACGAATTCGCATTTGATCAATGTTATAAATTCTGCTGATAATGATCTTAATTTCGGAGTATACACTTTTACGCGACCGGACATTGCAGATACTATTGTCTATAAGATCAATCAGGGCGTAGCAACAACAGGGATTATGGATCAGTACAGTATAGGTTTCAACGCCCAAACGATACTATCTCCGGCAATGGGAAATAATCTGAAAATATTTACACATCCGGATTCGCTTTTTCATAGTAAATATATGATCGTTGATGCGTGTGATCCAAATTCAGATCCGGTTGTTGAAGTCGGAACACATAACTGGACAACAGCGGCTGAAACAAAGAATGATGAAAATGTTCTTATCATACATGATGACACAATTGCAAATGTATTTTTGCAAGCGTATAAAGGAAGTTTTAATAGACTGAATGGAATACTTCCTGCGTGTATCCCAAATTCAATTGAAGAAGTTTCACATGTCATCTCTATCTATCCTAATCCTGCATCAAATTATATTGAATTAGATATGCCTTTAATTGAAATTGAGTCACTAATTATTTATTCAATTGATGGCAGAGAAATGCAATATGCAAAGATTGAAAATGGTAGTATCGATGTGAGTAGATTACATAACGGTATATATATGATGAAGATCGTAACTTCCCAAATTGAGTATGTTGCTAAATTTGTGAAAATAGATTGAAAACAGGTATAAAGTATCTCTTTTACTGTTTGGAACTTTACATATCAGAGTTTTTACGGGGTGTATTTTTCGTTTTCTTTGTAAGGCAAAAAACAATTGTAAATTTATATGTGTAAATATAATATAATACTCATCTCGCTGCTCTTATGCTCGGGGGTAGTAAGGTCGGAGGAATTTGTAAAGGATAAAAAGAAAAAGGGAAGGATATATTTTTCCTGGGGTTACAATAAAGATTATTTTTCTAAAAGTGATATTCATTTCAAAGATGAAGGCACGGATAACTATGATTTTACTTTGTATGGTGTTAAAGCATCGGATCGTCCGGCTTTTGATCAGATATTAAAGGCAGATCTTACAATTCCTCAATATTCTTACAGACTCGGATATTATTTTAATGATGCAAATGATTTGGGTATTGAGATCAATTTTGATCACACCAAGTATATAATGCACAATTATCAGAAAGTTCATCTGAGTGGATTTATTCATGAACGGTATTATGATGTCGATACCATTATTTCTCCCCGTTTTCTTTTGTTTGAACATACTAATGGTGCTAATTTTTTAATGTTGAATTTTCTCAAGAAACATACCGTGCACACATCAGTCAATAAAAAGCATATATTGAATATTGTTGGAAAAATCGGAGCAGGGGTAGTAATTCCAAAAACTGCTGTTACACTTTTCGGAGAACGATTAGACAATGTTTTTCATGTAGCCGGCTATGTTACAGGAATGGAAACAGGATTAAGATATGAATACGGAAAGTATATTTTTTCCGAAGGAACTGTAAAAGGAACATTTGCGAATTATACAAACGTACTCACAGTAGGTACAGGAAAAGCAAATCATACGTTTTTCACTGCTGAATTTATTTTTTCAGTTGGACTTCAGTTTCCGCTATAATTCGTCTACCGATGGAATACAATCTTACAGAGGCAATTCTATTTTTAGAAAGAACGCCA
>JAYUWA010000324.1:0-5284 GCA_043753795.1 Bacteroidota bacterium
GGAATTGGTTCAGCTTCAAAAATTACACGGTAGATCGTATTGTCGCGTTCCTGGATATCTTTCAGAACTGTAGCCACCTGATCACTTCTTTCTTTTAAAAGTTCCAGTTGGTATGTCGTTTCTTCTAACTGGCGTTTCAATCTTTTCTCTTTTGGAGAATCAAAAAAGTTGTATGCAATGAGCATGATGATGGCTCCAAAAACTACAGCAGTTGCCAGCCAACCCATCAAACGAAAAAATCGCTTCTTCCAGCTAACGATGACTCGTTCGTACTTTAGCGTAGCAGTATTGAAGTGATATTTTACGTTCGGCATTCTATAAAAATTCGTTTATCCTGTTTATATTCGCACGACTTTAGGCGGGCAAATATACGCTCTCAAAGTACTACAACCAACTTAAAATACAATGATGACTTCGGCTCAAATCCGGACCGCTTTTCTTGATTTTTTCAAGAGTAAAGGCCACCATATCGTTCCTTCTGCACCAATGGTCGTTAAAAATGATCCTACGCTCATGTTCACCAATGCGGGTATGAATCAATTCAAGGATATTTTTCTCGGAAATTCGCCTGCGAAATATGCCCGGATCGCAAATACTCAAAAATGTCTGCGCGTTTCAGGTAAACACAATGACCTTGAGGAAGTTGGAATTGACACTTACCATCATACCATGTTTGAAATGCTTGGGAACTGGTCGTTTGGTGATTATTTCAAAAAAGATGCAATTGCATGGAGCTGGGAATTGCTGACAGATGTTTACAAACTTCCAAAAGATAGATTATACGTTACCGTATTTGAAGGCGATGCAAAAGAAAATCTGGCATTCGATCAGGAGAGTTTTGATCACTGGAAAAAAGTGTTGCCTGAAGACAGAATACTGAAAGGAAATAAAAAAGATAATTTCTGGGAAATGGGTGCAACGGGTCCGTGTGGTCCGTGCACAGAAATTCACGTTGATCTTCGTTCAGATGAAGAAAGAAAAAAAGTAGATGGAAAAACTTTTGTGAATGAATCACACCCACAGGTGATTGAAGTATGGAATAACGTCTTCATGGAATTCAATCGCAAAGCAGATGGTAGTCTGGATAAGTTGCCTGCACAACATGTCGATACAGGAATGGGTTTCGAACGTTTGTGTATGGCCATGCAAGGCAAGACTTCGAATTATGATACTGATGTTTTTCAACCTATGATTCAATTCATAGCATTGAACTCCGGAGTAAAATACGGTGCTGCAGAAAAAACAGATATTGCCATGCGTGTAATGTCTGATCATATTCGTGCAATTGCATTAGCGATTGCTGACGGACAATTACCAAGTAACAACAAGGCAGGCTATGTGATCCGCAGGATTCTTCGTCGTGCTGTTCGTTATGGTTTTACGTTTCTGAATCTGAAAGAACCATTCATGAATAAACTAGTTCCCATTCTTGCAGAACAGTTTAAAGATGTATTCCCGGAATTAAAAGCACAACAGGATTTTGTGATCCGTGTGATCACTGAAGAGGAAAATGCATTTCTCCGCACATTAGATACAGGAATAAAAAAATTCGAAGAATACAAAGGCAAGAATGTAGATGGAAAATTTGCATTTGAACTTTTCGACACATTTGGTTTTCCAATTGACCTTACAGAATTGATGGCTCGTGAAAGAGGCATGGAAGTCGACATGGTTGGCTTCAATAAAAGTCTGGACGAACAAAAAGAAAGATCGCGTGCAGCAGCAGTTGTAGATACTGATGACTGGGTGATCGTTCGTGAAGGAGAAGAAGTTGTGTTTACCGGCTACGATGAATATGAAGGTGATGCAGAAATTCTTCGTTACAGAAAAGTAAAAGCAAAAAATAAAGAGCAATATCAGTTAGTACTAAATCGTACTCCTTTCTATGCAGAAAGCGGTGGACAAGTTGGAGATACAGGTTTCATTGAAACATATGGCGAGAAGACAACAATAACGGATACGCAGAAAGAAAACAATCTGATCATTCATTACGTCGACAAACTTCCGAAAGATGTGAGTGCATCATTCTTTACGCAGATAAATGGAAAGCGTAGAAAGCAGATCAGCAATAATCACTCTGCTACTCACCTTTTACATTCAGCGTTGAAACAAGTTTTAGGTTCCCATGTGAATCAGAAAGGATCACTTGTAAATGAAGCACAGACACGCTTTGACTTTTCTCATTTTTCAAAAGTTTCAGATCAAGAGATTCAGAAGATCGAAAAGATCGTGAATGAAAAGATCCGTGAAAATATTTTGCTTGATGAAAAGAGAAATGTTCCGGTGCAGCAGGCAATGGAAATGGGTGCAATGGCATTGTTCGGTGAAAAGTACGGAGAGTTTGTGCGTGTGATCACTTTTGATCCTTCCTACTCAATTGAATTATGCGGAGGAACACATGTAAAAGCAACCGGACAGATCGGACAAATAAAAATTGTTTCCGAAAGTGCAGTCGCTGCCGGTGTACGTCGTATTGAAGCGATCACTGCAGATAAAGCAGAAGCATATTTCGAAGAGCAACAATTACAATTAAATTCGATCAAAGAATTATTAAAACATCCAAAAGACCTTGTACAAAGAATTCAAGGCTTGATGGATGAAAATACAGCGCTTCAGGAACAGATCAATGTTTTTACAAATGAGAAAACTCAAGTTGTAAAAAAGGAACTTTTAGGAAAGATCAAATCCATTAATGGTGTAAACTTTCTTGCAGAACAAATTGAACTACCTACTGCAGATGCTCTAAAAAATTTATCATTCGAACTAAAGAATCAGGTAGAAAATTTATTCTTCCTTGCCGGAGCAGAGATCGATGGCAAAGCATTGCTGAGTCTGATCGTTTCCGACAACTTAGTAAAAGAAAAAAACCTGAATGCAA
This sequence comes from Bacteroidota bacterium, assembly GCA_043753795.1. Lineage (GTDB taxonomy): Bacteria > Bacteroidota > Bacteroidia > AKYH767-A > 2013-40CM-41-45 > JADKIH01. The sequence continues at coordinate 2,879 of JAYUWA010000324.1, forward strand.
CCAATATCATTCGTGAATTATCGAAGGAGATTCAAGGTGGTGGTGGTGGACAGCCTTTCTATGCGACAGCGGGTGGGAAAAATCCGGCAGGGTTGAAGAAGGCTATTTTGATGGCGGAAGGGTTTTTGGCTTAAGGCTTAAAATTTGGTGCTTAAAATAAAACACGGAGAACATAGGAGAAAAGGGAGAAAAAGGAGAATATCACTTCTCTTTTTTCTCCCTTTTTTCCTATGGTTCTCCGTGTTAAAAAATCAACTCAATAACAATATTGATTAAACATTGTAAACATACCTCGTCCCAAAATGCCTATCCCTTCCTCCTCTTGTTGAATCCATTTCGTAATTCTGTTCTTCTAAAACATTTCCTTCATCGTCGTAGACGAATGCATTTCTTTTGATCAGCATTCCGTTAACATCGTAGATCTCTTGTTTGAGTAAACGGTTTTGGTCGTCGTATTCATTTTTTACATTCTTGCTGTAAAAATCTTTGTAGATCTTTTCAATGACATTGCCTTTGTCGTCGTAAATATTTTTTACACCGGAGATCAACTTACCTTCAGCATTGGTTTGAACAGAGGTTAATTCATTCCCTTTCTCATCAAACGTATTCAATGTTCTTGAGATCATCTGGCCGTTAGCACCGCTTTCAATTTCTTCAATTTGTGTTCCTGATAAATAATTGAAACCCGTTTTTGAAACGAAAGCTTTTTTATCATCCAGAATTGCACGTTCAATGACTGCACCTTTATCATCATATTTTATTTCTTCGCGCGATGCAAATCCCCCTTCTTCATCAAGCGTTACGATCGCTACAATGTTTTCCTTTTCATCGTATTCATAATTCGTTCTTGAACCTTCTTCTGTTCCGTAGAATTTTATTTCGCTAATTACATTTCCTTTTTCATTTCTCTGCAAGACACGTTTTTCACGGGCATCATCAACTACATAGTGCAGTTCATGTTCAATCAGTTTTCCGTGCTCACCGTATTTGTAAGTACTTTGCTCTTCCAACTCACCGTCAGGACTGAATTTAGATTCAGTTACAACCCGGCCTTCAGAATCCAGTTCAACTGTTAACTCCAGATATTCTTCATCAGCCGTTGGAGTAAGGTCAGAAAAATTAAAATTCTTATAATTTCTATTGTATCTGTGAATGCCTTTGTACTTTGTCATACTAACTATTTTTTTCCTGCAAATTGTAATACTTCTTTTTCCGTAATTTTTTTATCCGATAAGATCACCAACCGTTCAACCACATTCCGCAGTTCACGGATATTTCCTGTCCAGTTGATCTTCTGTAATTCTTTCAATGCCTCCGCAGAAAATGCTTTCAACGGCATGCCATAATCCTGGCAGATCTCATTGACGAAATAATTCGCCAGCGTTGGGATATCATCTTTTCTGTCGTTCAATGATGGCACATGAATCAGGATCACAGACAACCTGTGATAAAGATCCTCTCTGAAATTTCCTTTTTCAATTTCCACTTTCAGGTCTCTGTTTGTTGCAGCAACAACTCTCGGACTAACTGTTATTTCCTTCTCACCACCAACACGAGTAATTTTATTTTCCTGCAATGCGCGTAAAACTTTTGACTGAGCAGAAAGACTCATGTCACCGATCTCATCGAGAAATAAAGTCCCACCTGATGCTTGTTCAAATTTTCCGATACGTAGCTTTATTGCAGATGTAAATGCTCCTTTCTCATGACCGAACAATTCGCTTTCGATCAGTTCAGAAGGAATGGCAGCACAATTCACTTCAACCATTGGTCCTGCAGCGCGATTACTTTTCTCATGGATCCAACGTGCAACCAATTCTTTTCCTGTACCATTACTACCGGTAACAAGAACTCTTGCTTCAGTCGGTGCAACTTTTTCAATGATCTCTTTTATCTGAGCAATGGCCGGAGAATCTCCAACCATTTCACGGGTCTTATAAATTTTGCGCTTTAAAGTTTTGGTTTCAGTGATCAATGATGAACGATCGAGCGCATTTCTCACAGTAACTAAAAGCCGGTTCAGATCCGGTGGCTTAGAGATATAATCGTATGCACCTTTCTTCAATGCATCAACGGCAGTTTCAATAGTACCATGTCCGCTGATCATAACAACAGGAAGATCCGGATTCATTTCCTGGAGTTTTTGCAACACTTCAATGCCATCCATTTTCGGCATTTTGATATCAGATAAAACAAGATCGTAATTTCCTGTCTCTGCTTTTTTTATTCCTTCGGCACCATCATTTGCAATATCTACTTCATACTTTTCGTAGGAAAGAATTTCTTTTAAGGTGTTACATATTGCTTTTTCATCGTCGATGATCAGGATCTTGGCCATATACTTGTTTTGAGAGGGCGAAGATAAACAAAATGTTTGCAGGTTCGTAGGTTTGAAGGTTGGGGGAT
>JAYUWA010000325.1:0-5283 GCA_043753795.1 Bacteroidota bacterium
CAAGAAAACGACAGAATCTTTTGTTCAGTGCAACATGGAATGAAAAAGTTCAACAGGTTTCGGAAGATTTTCTGCTTTCTCCAACATTGATCCGAATCAATCCGGAAGTTAAGACGGTGAAGTCTGTAAGTCAGGTTGTTTATTTTACACCGAACCTCAGAACAAAAATAAATCTGCTTGATTATTTTATCAAGGATGAGAAATACAGAAAGATGATCATCTTCTGTAAAACAAAAACTACTGCAACAAATATTTATAAGTACCTCGACAGAAAATATGGCGAGGAATCAGTAAGAGTTGTTCATGGAAATAAAGACCAGAACACGCGGATCAATGCAATTAAATTATTCAAGGAAGAAAAAGTTCGGTTCCTGGTAGCGACTGATGTTGCCGCTCGTGGAATCGATATCGAAGACGTCTCTCATGTTTTCAATTTTGAAGTGCCACTTGTTTACGAAGATTATATACATCGCATAGGACGAACAGGCAGAGCCCAGAAGATTGGTGATTCAATTACTTTTTGCGCTCCTAACGATGAATACCATTTAAAGAAAATTCAAAAACTTATCGGCGATAAAATACCTGTTGCGCAGATTCCTGTTGAAGTAGAAATTTTGCCTACTCCTTATGAGGAAGAACAAGTCATGCGAAGACAGATCGATGACCAGCGTAAGAGAGAAGACCCGGCGTTTCAAGGCGCTTTCCACGACAAGAAAGGATTTCAGCATAGTAAGAAAGGCGATGTCCCTAAAAATAAAGTAAAAGGAAAAAATAAGAAAAAAGCAAAAGCTATCGCCAAGTCAAAAGAAATCAGAAAGGACAAAGGCAAGTGAAAACTCAGAACAGAGGTCTGGTCATTTTCTTAATTCTATTGCTGGCAATTGTTTGGGGAAGTTCTTTTATCCTTATGAAAAAAGGATTGATCGTTTACACCCCGTATCAGGTCGGAGCAATCAGAATGTTTGTCGCTATGCTTTTCCTGTTTCCGTTTTTGATCGGCCATTTTAAAAAAGTAGAAAGATCACGATGGAAGTATTTAATGGTTGCAGGACTATGTGGTAATGGAATACCTGCGGTACTTTTTCCACTGGCAGAAACACAGATCAGCAGTGCTCTTGCAGGAATGATCAATTCTACTGTTCCAATCTTTACTTTGATACTCGGTGTGCTTTTCTTTCAGATGAAAAGCGACAAAACTAAATTGATTGGAATTTTTATCGGACTGATTGGAGCAATACTGTTTGTAGGTGGCGGAGAATCGGATGGAACCGGCAATTCAAATTACGGCTACTTCATTTTAATTGCCTGCGTCATGTATGCAATCAGTGTAAACACGATCAGGAATTTTTTACTCGGTATCGATGCTATTCGTAACACCGGATTTTCACTGTTGTTCGCAGGCATTCCGCTAGGAATATATTTGTTCTCTACAGATTTCATCGAAAGAACAATTTCGTCACCGGATGCAATATTCAGTCTTAGCTGTGTAATTATCCTAGGCCTTTTCGGAACTGCTATCTCAACAATTCTTTTCAATCGTTTGATTAGACTTACAGACTCCCTAACTGCCTCGTCAGTTACGTATCTAATTCCCGTAGTAGCTCTTGCATGGGGATTGTTTGATGGAGAAAAACCTTCGGTGATTCACTATGTTGGGTTTGTACTGATCATTAGTGGAGTGTATCTTGTTTCATGGCCAAAAAAAGTAACGAATAGTGAATAACGAATAATTGCAATTTGGAGAATACTCACCAGACTGCCATTATTCGTTATTCATTATTCATTATTCGTTATTCGTTATTCGTTAAGAAGACATTTCAGTGAAGTTCTTAAAAAATACCGGAATCGTTTCAATGCCCTTAAAGAAATTGAACAAGCCATAATTCTCATTGGGAGAATGGATCAAGTCGCTGTCAAGTCCGAAACCCATCAATACCGATTTCAATCCTAATTCTTTTTCAAACAATGCAACGATAGGAATACTTCCGCCTCCACGTGTTGGAATTGGTTTTTTGCCAAATGTTGTTTCCATTGCTTTGCTTGCCGCCTTGAAGGCAATACTATCCGTCGGAGTAACAACCGGCTCGCCACCATGATGTGGTTTAACAATTACTTTTACTCCTTTCGGTGCGATCTTTTTGAAATGATCTTCAAACAATTTTGTCATCTTATCACTAACCTGATTCGGTACAAGTCGCATGCTGATCTTTGCAAAGGCCTTGGCAGGTAAAACTGTTTTTGCACCTTCACCAATATATCCGCCCCAGATCCCATTCAATTCCAGTGTAGGTCGGATACCTGTTCTCTCCAAAGTGGTATAACCTTTTTCACCCATAACATCATCGATGCCCAGATCTTTTTTATATTCTTCGAGATCAAATGGAGTTTTGTTTAATTCTTCTCTTTCTGCTTTTGTTAACTCCGCTACTTCATCATAAAATCCCGGAATCAAAATATGATTATTTTCATCCTTCAATGAATCTATCATTTTACAGAGTGCCTGAATAGGATTTGGAACTGCACCTCCATAAACGCCGGAATGCAGATCGCGATTTGGTCCAGAAACTTCAACTTCAATATAGCTTAAACCACGTAATCCACTTTCAATAGAAGGAATATCGTTTGCAATGATGGAAGTATCTGAAATGAGAATGACATCCCCTTTCAACCTTGACTTATTTTCTTTTACCCACGTACCCAAATTCGATGAACCAACTTCTTCTTCGCCTTCGATCATAAACCTGACGTTACACGGAAGTGTATTTGTTTTCATCATCAGCTCAAAAGCTTTGATGTGCATATACACTTGCCCCTTGTCATCACATGCTCCGCGTGCGTAGATCTTTCCATCTTTAATGACAGGTTCGAATGGCGGTGAATTCCAGAGGTTCAAAGGATCCGGTGGCTGAACGTCATAGTGACCGTAAACAATTACCGTCGGTAATTTCGGATCGATGATCTTTTCGCCATACACGATCGGATGACCGGGAGTGGTGCAAACTTCAACTTTGTCTGCGCCGGCTTTTACTAATTCAGCTTTAATGTAATCAGCTGCACGGGCAACATCCTTTGCATATTTACTGTCAGCACTTACTGAAGGTATTTTCAAAAGATCGATCAATTCATCGACAAATCTTTTTTCGTTTGCTTTAATATAATTCTGAATGGTTTCCATAAATTGGTTTGCGTTTTTAATAGGTCATGAAGATAAAAAAATTAATTATTCAAATGGTATTTTGATTCGTTGATGAGAAATATTTTTAGATTTCTTTGGTGGAATTCCTGGAAATCCTGGGATTACTTTTCATTTGCTTCATAACAGTACATATTTTACCCCGGGGAGCGCTTTTCAAAAAAAGTCCCTTCTGCATAAAGCATTTTCATAAGAAATTAGTAGTGAGTAAATATTACCTGGGCTATGCAAAAGCAGGAGAGTGATTTTCAAAAAATGCCCGCCTTGCGAAAAGCAGGAAATAAGAAATTGGTCGTAAAAAAATAGCTGGCGCCATGCAGGAGACCCCTAATTTTCCCCTGCTGCATGGCTATCCACCTTGCGGCGGACACCATTTTTAAATAGGCAAATGACAAAAATTAATTTTGCAACTGTAACCTCATAAATGATGGTTATTTTATGCAAGAAAAATGAAGCATTCAGACTTTTAAGTGTTGGAAATATTTAATTGTGAAATTCACATTTCTTGGAATAAGAAATTATTTTGTATTCAAATCATTGGAATTTTTAAGAACAACTTTCCAAAGGCGATTCTCATACATTTCGAAATTGATAGAAAGGTACAATGATAGGCGGAATATTGAGCGGAAATTAAGTATACAATTTCATGCTTGGAAAAATTCAAGCGGTATTCCGCCGGGGAATTAAGAATACACTGTCATGCATGAATGGAATAAGATATTTTTTTTAACTGAATACCTCCAAACTCCCGGCGGAATACCGCTTGATGATGTCCTTAATTTGAAAGTGTGTTCTTAATTTCCGCTCAATATTCCGCCTATCGTCTTACAAGTTTTTCAATGGGAATGGAAATGGAAATGGAATTGAGTGAGGTGTTGGATTCAATACTTCGCATAGCGGGATAAAGTTGTGATAAGGCAAAAAATGCTTTCATCACAAAATGAAATCAGTATAGATGCAGTTGATTTGGTAAATGGTATTTATTCTTGTAAATTTACAACAGATGCAAGAATAGAATCTAAACAAGTTATCGTTATCCATTAAAATGAAAAAACTGAGCAGCATATTATTTATTTCTTATCATATGCTGCTCAGTATTCATGCTCAGACCATTGATAAAGTATGGCCTATGGGTTATGCTTGTTGTCAATACCCAGGTTTTGGTGCTGTTAATCTTAATTTCACAACAGGAAGTATGATACATACAGCTGTCCAAAGAAATCACAGTTTTAATGAAACAAATGGATCAGCATGTGATTCACTTGGTAATCTACTTTTTACCTGCAATGGAGTTTATATTGCAAATGCATTAAATGATACTATGCAGAATGGAAGTGGACTAAATCCATCATACTACTCTAATCAACACAATGTATACGGTCTAACTCTTCATCAGGGTAACTTAGTTATTCCTTCATTATCCAATCCGGATCAATATATATTATTTCATAATACTATAGATGATTATTTCACCACAGGAGCGTCACTATTTCTATATACTTCTGTAATTGATATGTCTTTGAATGGCGGTTTAGGTGCAGTTGTAAATAAAAATAATGTTTTATATTCAGATTCAATGATGCCTGGTCGCTTAACTGCAACCAGACATGCAAATGGGAGGGATTGGTGGATCTTTGCACATGAATATGGTACGGCTGATTTGCTGGAATTTCTTTATACGCCTCAAGGTATTTTTGGTCCTTATAATAAATCACTTTTAATAAGCCGGGATTTTTTTCTAGGTCAGTGTGGTTTTAATCCACAAGGAACCAAATTTGCATTTTTTGAAAGTTTACTTGGATTAGAAGTTGCAGATTTTGACAGATGTACGGGAGAATTTACAAATATAGATTCGATTATCGAATTAGATACATCTACTTATGGTGCAGGTATTGCTTTTTCACCTAATGGCAGGTACTTATACGTATCTACCGTGGAATACTTTTATCAATATGATACATGGTCTTCCAATATTGATTCGTCACGAAACACAGTAGGAGTTTACGATGGTTTTTCTGATACAGTTACTACCTCTAACAGGACTTACTTCTGGCTAATGGCATTGGCACCAGATGGAAAAATATATATGA
>JAYUWA010000326.1:0-1640 GCA_043753795.1 Bacteroidota bacterium
AATTTAATCTTCTCCTCCTTTTTTTGCAAATTTTTATCAACCTTTATCAATCAAAACTGTTGATAGACGAGGGTTTCAGGACTTTTTGAGGATTGACTACCTAAAAAGAAAAACCGGCATTTAAAATTGCCGGTTTCTTTGATCGTTTTTGTGTTAAAAGTGTTCGAAAATGGATAGTGCTGATTTTAAGCCACTTTCAATTTATTTGCATTCGTTTTTGCGAATTTCTCTTTAGCATACGCCAGCGTTACGACAAACTCCTTTGAATTGCCTTTCGAGGTCGGCAATTCGAACATAGCATCCAAAAGGATTGCTTCGCATATCGACCTAAGTCCACGAGCTCCAAGTTTGAATTCGAAGGCTTTATCAACAATAAAGTCGAGTACGTTCTTGTCAAGTTCCAGCTTAATGCCTTCCAGATCAAACAATTTTTCATATTGTTTCATCAAAGCATTTTTAGGCTCTGTTAAAATTGAACGTAAAGTTGCTTTATCCAATGGATCAAGATGTGTAACCACCGGCAATCGACCAATAAGTTCCGGAATGATTCCAAAAGACTTCAGATCGACCGGACTGATATATTGCAAATAGTTTGCTTTATCAAAATGATCCCCATCACGACCGGTTTTGTATCCGATTGCATTGGTCATTAAACGTTTAGCGATTTTTTTCTCTATTCCGTCGAAGGCACCACCACAAATGAACAGGATGTTATGCGTATCCATTGCGATCATCTTCTGTTCGGGATGCTTTCTTCCACCTTGCGGCGGAACATTTACAATAGAACCTTCCAGTAATTTCAGCAAAGCTTGCTGAACTCCTTCCCCGCTTACATCACGGGTGATCGAAGGATTGTCGCTTTTACGTGCAATCTTATCGATCTCATCTATATATACGATACCACGTTCAGCTGAAGCAACATCATAATCTGCCGACTGAAGCAAACGGGTCAGAATACTTTCAACATCTTCACCAACATAACCGGCTTCTGTAAGAACAGTAGCATCGGCGATGCAAAATGGAACATTGAGCATCTTAGCAATTGAACGGGCAAGTAATGTTTTCCCTGTGCCTGTTTCTCCGACAAGAATGATATTAGACTTTTCAATCTCGATCTCATCTTGTTTTTTGATCTTGCTGGAAATTCGTTTGTAATGATTGTAAACAGCAACGGCTAAAACTTTTTTCGCATCATCTTGTCCGATCACATATTGATCGAGAAACTTTTTAATTTCTACAGGCTTCAGCAATGTCATGTGTGAGTTGATAGTGTTTTTTAACTTACTATTCATCTCATCATTCAAAATGTTCTGGGCTTGCTGAATACACTGATCACAAATATGACCGGTGATTCCTGCAATGAGAACGTATGTTTCGCTTTTATCGCGACCACAAAACGAACACTTTATTTCTTTCTGATTTTTCATTCGTACAAAGGACTTTTTTCAACAATAAAATTAAACGCAATTTAGTCAAAATAGTTTGAATACTATACAAAAATAGACAAAGCGGATACACATATTTTATAATATGTTGAGTTTTATTACAAAAACAACATATAAAATACAGATATCCGCTTTTATTAAACGATTCAAAAATCGCTTTGAATAATTATGATTTCTTTCTTGTTAAGACTTCGT
>JAYUWA010000327.1:0-5242 GCA_043753795.1 Bacteroidota bacterium
CAGCACCAAGTCGTAAACGAAGAATTGGTTCACTTTCCCGGTGAGCTAAGTAATGCTTGCTTCCGGGGCGAGCATGATCACTATGGGCATGAGTAATAATTGCCCTTTCCACAGGTTGCCAAGGGTCAATATGAATATCTGCTGCCGGACAATAAATGCTCTTTCCGGTAAAGTTTAGGATTTGTTGGGACGACATGCTGAAGACTATGCAAATACTGTACTTGCATGATCCTTGAATAAACACTTTGTTTTACCTAAAGTTCAGTTTATCGGGGTTTAAATTACACATGGGTGATACGAAAAAAATAGTTTATTTTTGTCAACTCTTAAACAGATAGGTCATATGAAATTATTAGTAAAACCATTAATAGTGTTAATTCTAATTTTGGGAACAAAATTTAATTTCGTTTTCGGAACGTCACCGGATAAAACGGAAATCGTCGTAATAAAAACCATGATCTATTGTGATCATTGTCTTGAATGTGAAAGTTGCGGTGGGAAGATCCAGCGCGACTTGTCTTTTGATAAAGGAATCCATAAAGTTGTACTTGATGATAAGAAAATGACAGTTTCAGTCGAGTTCAATCCGTTAAAGACGAATGCAGAAGAAATCAGAAAAAGGATTTCAATGTACGGCTATGATGCAGATACAATGAAAGCTGATTCTTTGGCAGTAACAAAGTTGGATAACTGTTGCCTGAAGAAATAATAAAAAATTTCATTTAATCTTTTACAAGTAGCAATATTCATTTTATTAATATACTTCAATGCTAAAGGCCGTTGACATAGTCAAACGAAATAATATCAGAATATCCGGCAAAGGCAAGCAGCCCATGCTCTTTGCTCATGGATTCGGATGTGACCAGAATATGTGGCGATTCATAGTGCCGGCATTTGAAGAAAATTACAGAATAATTTTGTTCGATTATGTAGGAGCAGGGAAATCAGATTTGAATAGTTATAATGTTGAAAAGTACAGCTCCTTAAATGGATACGCAGAGGATGTTCTCGAGATCTGTGCAGCCTTAAAATTAGAGGATGTAATTTTTGTCGGTCATTCTGTAAGCAGTATGATCGGTTTGTTGGCAGCCATAGAGCGTCCAAGGCTTTTTAAGAAAGTAATTATGATTGGACCATCGCCATGTTATATAAATGATTCAGGTTATAAAGGTGGGTTTGAACGAAAAGATATCGAAGGTTTGATACAAACGATGGAAAGTAATTATATCGGCTGGGCAAATTTCATGGCACCATCAATTATGGGAAATCAGGACAGACCAGAACTTGGGCAAGAACTGAGTGAAAGTTTTTGCAGTACAGATCCGGTAATCGCAAACCAGTTTGCAAAAGCAACATTCTTTTCAGACAACAGAGCTGATCTCGGCAGGTTGAAAGTTCCCGCTCTAATTTTGCAGTGCTCTGATGACATCATAGCTCCTTTGGAAGTAGGCACATATCTCTCGGAAATGCTGAAAAAAAGCACATTAAAAATTATGAAAGCAACAGGACATTGTCCGCAGGTAAGTGAGCCTGAAGAAACAATTACTTTTATGAAAGAGTATTTGAATGCTAATTAATGGACGAACTTTCAGAGAATGCTCCTTGCGGAATTTTTGAATTTTCAGATGACGGAAAGTTTACTGCTGTCAATTCGACAATGTGTAGGATACTCGAATTTAAGAGAGAAGAATTGCTGAATAAAAGTGTTGAAAATGTTTTTACTATTCCGACAAAGATATTTTTTCAAACCCATCTCTTTCCTTTGCTGAAATTAAAAGGAAGCGCAAATGAAATATTTATAACCCTTAAATCCAAGAAAGATAAAGTTATCCCTGTACTTCTCAACTCAAGTCGTTCTTCGAAAACACTGAATAGCAGTGGAGCATTTATCGTAGTAGAGAACAGGAAAAAGTTCGAAGAGGAATTAATCGAAGCTAAGAAAGTTGCCGAACGTGCACTTTCAGAAAATTCTGAATTGAAATTGGCGAAGGCCGATCTTGAAGAGCATAAAAAAAGTCTGGATGTTCAAATCACCAAGGTAATCGGGCAAAACAATGAATTGAAGCAAATAAACCATGCAGCTACCCATACACTTAAGGAATCAATCAGAAAGATTCTGCTTTTTGGAAGCCGGATTCATGCAACTCCGGAATACGTTACAAGTTTGAATGACTTAGATAGATTAGCGAAGTCTACAATGAAATTGTCAGAAAGTATTTCCGGACTACAAAATTTTATGTGGCTCGGAGAAATGGAAATTGATTTTAAGCAGGTCGATTTGAATGAGATCATTGAAGAGGAATTTATCAAGCTTAAATCGGAAGATTTAAACTTTAATTTCGAATGTGATAAACTACCTGCTATCTATGCTGATTCCGGACAAATGAGATTGTTGTTCAAGAGCATTTTTGAAAATGCAGTACGGTTTCGAAAAAATGATTTGGTTGAAATAAAAGTTTCAGCGACAATAGTGAAATTGAATCAATATCGTCATTTAAAGGACAAGTATTATTATCGGGAGTTTCTGAAAATAGACATTGCGGATCATGGAGTAGGTTTTGATCCAATTTATAAGAATCTAATTTTCGAACTTTTTAAAAAGCTTCATTCCGGTGAAGGAAGTGGAGTAGGGTTGGCATTGTCTAAAAAAATTGCAGAGAACCATGGCGGAAGAATTAATGCTGATTCTAAAATTGATAAGTTTACAGTGATCGAGTTGTTGCTTCCGATATATGATTTATCAATGATTGAAAAAATGAAGTGAGTAAATTAATTTAACAAAGAAATATTGTAACTTAGCGTGATGGAAATTTCAGGAAAAGGCAAAGTGAATTCGATTTTGTTGATTGATGATGACAACGATGATTTCGAATTGGTTACTGAAGCGATCAATGAAATTGATCCTACTATTTCAGTTTCATTTTTACATAAATGTGAGGATACAAAAAAGTTTGAAAAATTACATTTTGATTTTATTCTTTTAGATATAAATATGCCACGACACGATGGCTTTGAATGGTTGACTGACATCCGAAAAAAAGGAAATAAAATTCCCATCGTTATGTATACGAATTCTTCCAATAGCATTCATATTAAACGTGCTTATGAAGAAGGAGCGAGTCTTTATTTTGTAAAGCCGGATAATTTCAGAACTATGGTCAGCGGTTTTCAAAAATTAATCAAGCTGGATTGGGCGAATCCTGCAGCGATTACCGGAAATTATTTTTTTGAGGATAAATTTTTGACTTTTCAGGTTGATTGAGCCCTCTTAAAAGGTATGAATTTGTTAAAACCTCTTAATGTTTATTAAAAGTCAAAATAGAGTAATTACTTTACCCATATAAAATTCACAAAAATGAACACAAAACTATTACTTGTAGGAATTGCTGCATTTGCAATTGCTATTCCTGTTACTTTAAATTCTATGACAACGGACTCAGAATTAACTACACCGGTCGAAGAAACTGCGAAAACAGAAAATATTCTTACACCAAAATGGACGGGAAATTATGGAGGTATTCCGCCGCTCGATAAAGTGAAAGTTGGTGACTTTAAGCCATCCTTGGAAATGGCAATGACTGAAAAGTTAGCGGAGATCGAAAAGATAGCTAACAATCCGGATCCTGCTACTTTTGAAAATACAATCGCTGCATTGGAGCGTAGTGGACAAATGTACGACCGGGTTATGACGATGTTTGGAATCTGGAGTACATCGATGAACGATGAAGAGTTTCAAAAAGTAGATACGGAAATGGCTCCGAAGCTTTCTGAATTTGACGATAAGATTGTTCAGAATGAAAAGTTGTTTAAAAGAATAGAGCAGATTTACAATGCAAGAGAAAAAAGTAATCTGACACCCGAGCAACAACGTCTGGTGTGGAGTGATTACAACTATTTTGTAAGTGCAGGTGCAAAGCTTGCCGGCGATTCAAAAGAAAAAATGTCCAAGATCAATCAGGAGTTGGCTTCTCTTTTTACAAAGTTCGGTCAAAATCTTCTTGCTGATGAATCTAATGGAATGGTAGAAATTAAATCGGAAGCTGATTTGATAGGATTATCTTCATCAATGAAAAATGGTTATGCAAATGCTGCGAAAGACAGAAAGCTTGACGGATCGTGGGTTGTTTCTAATACGCGTTCGTCAGTTGAGCCGTTTTTGACATATTCTGAAAATCGTGCACTTCGTGAAAAAGTATGGCAGATGTTTGTTAGCCGCGGCGATAATGGTGGTGAAACAGACAACAACAAATTGATCACACAGATTCTAAAACTTAGAAAAGAACGTGCACAACTTTTAGGATTTAAAAACCATGCTGAATGGAGACTGCAGAATTCAATGGCGAAAACTCCTGCACGTGCAATGGAATTGATGGAATCAGTTTGGCCTGCAGCAATTGCAAGAGTGAAAGAAGAAGTTGCAGACATGCAGGCAATGGCTGATAAAGAAGGAGCGAAGATCAAAATTGAACCATGGGATTATCGTTTTTATGCAGAAAAAGTCCGTAAAGAAAAATATGATCTTGATCAGAATGAAGTAAAAGAATATTTGCAATTAGAAAAGCTACGTGAAGGAATGTTCTGGGTAGCGGGTGAGTTGTTTAATTTTACATTCACACCATTAAATAACATACCTGTATTTCATCCAGATGTAAATGTTTGGGAAGTGAAAGACAAGACATCCGGAAAGCACATCGGTCTATGGTATTTTGATCCGTATGCAAGAAAAGGAAAACGTTCAGGTGCATGGATGAATGCTTACAGAAATCAGCAGCGTATGGATGGAAACATTACAACGATCGTTTCCAACAATTCAAATTTCATCAAAGGAAATGCAAATGAGCCAGTATTGATCTCTTGGGATGATGCAAGCACATTGTTTCATGAATTCGGACATGCTTTACATGGTCTTGCGTCCAATGTTACTTATCCGACATTGTCTGGAACAAATGTTGTACGTGATTACGTAGAATTTCCATCGCAATTACTTGAACATTGGTTAGGAACTCCAGAGGTATTGAATAAATTTGCAATTCATTACAAAACAGGAGCACCAATCCCAAAAGCACTTGTTGACCGCATCGAAAAAGCATCGACTTTCAATGAGGGTTTTGCAACAACAGAATTTCTTTCAAGTGCATTGATTGACATGAAACTTCATACCAGTGATCAGGACAACATCGATCCCGATAAATTTGAGAAAGACATGTTGAATGAACTGAACATGCCATCAGAAATTGTAATG
>JAYUWA010000328.1:0-5237 GCA_043753795.1 Bacteroidota bacterium
CAACAAATGAATAAACCCCGAAGGGGTGACATTATAAATTGGGTCAGACAGAATCAAATAATTGGTAGAAAACGAACAAAAAAAATCACCTTACGTATGATAGATTGGAAAAATATCAAGATTCAGATTTGGTAAAGTTTTTACCAATCAATCCTATGCCCGCACAAGAAGTACTCGACTTTTATGGTTACAAAGGTTCCTTTGGAAAAATGCGCTATGCGATAAAGTTTGTCTGGCGTTTTTTTCTGGATAAGGTGGCGTTTTTTTGTTTTATAAAAAGCTGGCGGACTACAATACATCGGTGGCGCGGGGTGAATATTGGAAAAGGTGTTTACATCGGACACGAGGTGATGTTTGACAGAGTTTTTACTGATCAGATTTTCATTGGCGATAATACTTCGATCGGTGATAGAACAATTATTACTGCGCATGCAAATATTCCCTCTGATACTCGTTTGAAAACGATCTATCCACGCAAGGTAATGCAGACTCGTATTGGAAATGGTGTATGGATAATGCCGAATGTGATTATTGCTCCGGGTGTTACTATTGGTGATGAAGCAGTGATTGCAACGGGTTCTGTAGTCACAAAAGATGTTCCTGCAAGATGTCTCGCTGCAGGTGTTCCTGCGAAAGTAGTGAAGGACTTGTCAGATCATGATGCTTTTAAGAACTGATCTGTTATGAAGATCTTATTTTACTTACATCACCCGGCACATTTTCATTTGTTCAAACATACGATCAGAAAACTGATTGCTCTGAAACACGACATCCGAATTGTCGCTACTAAAAAAGATGTACTCGAAGATCTTATAAAAACAGAAGGCTGGACCTATGAGAATTTTCTTCCACACGGAAGAAAAGATAATAAATTTTCCATTGCCCTTGGATTATTAAAACAAGATTTCCGCCTACTCAGGAAATGTCTGAAAGACAGACCGGATCTCTTGATCGGAACTTCTACAGAGATCTGTCACATCGGTTACTTGCTTCGTATACCAAACATTTTCGTCAATGAAGATGATGCTGATATTATTCCTCTCGTAAAAAAACTGGCACATCCTTTTGCGATGCATTTGCTATCACCGGATGTATGCGAAACCGGTGAACCACATAAAACTATTACTTACAGAGGCTACCATGAATTAGCCTATTTACACCCTAATGTTTTTTCTGCAGATAAAAATATTGTCAGAAAATATTTCGATCCCGATCAGAAATATTTCATCCTTCGCTTTGCGAAACTGAAAGCACACCATGATTCAGGTGTACAGGGCATAGATACAAAAACAGCTTTCAAGCTTATTGAGATGATGAGCAAGTATGGTCGGGTTTATATTACTGCTGAACGTGAACTGGAAATAGAATTTGAACCTTATCGGCTAAACATAAAACCAATTGACATGCATCATGTCATGGCATTCTCTTCATTATACATTGGAGACAGTCAGACGATGGCAGCAGAAGCCGGTGTGCTTGGTATACCATTCATACGTTATAACGATTTTGCAGGACGAATCGGTTACCTTCGGGACATTGAAGAAAACTACCAACTAGGCTTCGGCATAAAACCCGGAAACCAACAGGCTTTGCTTGATAAAGTAAACGAACTTTTAAATACACAAGACATAAAAAGTATCTGGGAATCAAAACGCAAAAAAATGCTTAATGATAAGATTGATGTTTCGGACTTTTTTGTAGATTGCTTCTTAAATATTCATAATTAATCGGCATTACAATGTTTCGCCGGTATTTTAAAAATTGATTTCTTGATTCTATTTAAAAAGGATGAAAGGATGTTACGTTATCATGTGTGACCTCTTCGAGGTATGGTTCGTCAGGGCTTTTTCCTTTCTACAAATATGCGACCTCTTCGAGGTCGGCACTTTAGATGAAGTTTGGGAATTTGATATTGTTCACAGTTCTATCTTTGATGAATAAGTATGTGTGTCAAGAGTTTGATTTTTTTCGGACAGCAGTGATATTGAATTATTAATTAACCCGTTGTTCGAAATTATTGCCCCTCGACTTCGCTCGGGGACCGTCTTATAATTAGTAATGTGTGAATTTTTTGCGAAGAAAATTTAACTTCAATTATAAGGAAATTTTCTTCGCAAAAAATTCACACATATCTGCCCAAAAAACACGGTCCCTGAGCGAAGTCGAAGGGTGGTCCCTGAGCGAAGTAGAAGGGCGAACGTTTTAAATTTCGAACAACGGGTTTAATTATTCATCCTTTTCTCCAAAGCAAACATCTCATCCCTCAATCTCGCTGCTTCAACGAAGTTAAGTTCCTTAGCTGCTTTCTCCATTTCTTTTTTCGTAAGACTGATCATTTTTTTGATTTCATCTTTGCTGAGATATTTCAATAAAGGATCTGCAGCAAGATTGATCTGCTCAGCTTCGATATAAGCTTTTGCTTCTGCGATCATTTTATCTGCAACTTTTGTTTGTCCTAGGATACTTTCCATCGTTCTGTTGATCTGCACCGGCACCAAGCCATGATCCAGATTATACTGATGCTGAATTTCTCTTCTACGATTTGTTTCGTCGATGGTCTTTTGCATACTCTCAGTCATCTTATCAGCATAAAAGATAACCTTTCCATTCACATTGCGGGCAGCACGACCTGCAGTTTGAGTCAACGATCGATTGCTTCTCAGAAAGCCTTCTTTGTCGGCATCCAGAATTGCTACCAGAGATACTTCCGGAAGATCTAATCCTTCTCGAAGCAAGTTGATACCGATCAATACATCAAAATTTCCCAATCGCAGATCACGTAATATTTCTACCCGTTCTAATGTGTCAACTTCTGAATGAATGTATCTGCAATTAACATTTAGTCTTGTCAGGTATTTGGCAAGTTCTTCTGCCATCCGCTTTGTTAGGGTAGTGACAAGTACTCTGGAACCGCCGGTAATGGTTTTGTGAATTTCTTCAAGCAGGTCATCAACTTGATTGATGCTCGGTCTGACTTCTATTACCGGATCGAGTAATCCTGTTGGGCGAATGACTTGTTCAACAACTACTCCTTCGCTTTGCTCCAGCTCATATTCAGCCGGTGTCGCACTTACATAAATTACTTGTGGAAGAAGTGATTCAAATTCTTCAAACTTCAAGGGACGGTTGTCAAGAGCAGAAGGTAAACGAAACCCATACTCAACAAGATTTTGTTTTCTGCTTCTATCGCCACCATACATTGCTCTGACTTGCGGAACGGTAACATGGCTTTCATCAATGACCATTAAAAAATTGTCAGGGAAATAATCGATCAGACAGAAAGGTCTTGCTCCAATTTGCCGGCCATCAAAATACCTGGAATAATTTTCAATCCCTGAACAATACCCAAGCTCCCTTATCATTTCCAGATCATAGGTAACTCTGTCTTCAAGTCTTTTTGCTTCCAGATTCATTCCTAAGGAACGCAGGTAATCTGTTTGCTTAACCATATCTTCCTGGATCAACCAAATCGCTTCCAGTTGTCTGTCGGCATTGGTCACAAAAATGTTAGCAGGATAAATAGTAACTGCTGTATTTTTTTCAATTGTCTTTCCTGAGACCGGGTCAATGGTTGTTATCTCTTCAATTTCATCACCGAAAAAACTGAATCGATATGCTGTATCTCCATAGGCTATGAACACATCTACCGTTTCACCTTTAACTCTGAATTTGCTTCTGGTGAATTCTGTTTCCGTTCGTGAATACAGCGAAGTAACAAGCTGATGCAGAAATCTGTTTCTGCTGATCTTATCGCCTTGCTGAACTCTGATAGTATTACTTTTAAAGTCGGCAGGATTTCCTATTCCGTAAATACACGAAACAGAACTTACCACAATCACATCTTCGCGACCTGAAAGCAGGGCAGTAGTTGTACTCAAACGAAGTTTTTCTATTTCATCATTTATCGCAAGATCTTTTTCGATATAAGTATTTGTAGAAGGTATAAAAGCTTCAGGTTGGTAGTAGTCATAATATGAAACAAAATACTCAACTGCATTCGTTGGAAAAAACTGTTTGAATTCTCCATATAACTGTGCCGCCAGTGTTTTGTTATGAGAAAGGATGAGAGTTGGTTTTCTCACTCTGTCAATTACATTGGCTACTGTAAAAGTTTTACCTGATCCTGTAACGCCAAGTAATGTTTGCGCCTGATCACCACGCAATATTCCTTGTACCAATTGGTCAATTGCTTGTGGTTGATCGCCGGTGGGCAGAAATTCGGATGTAAGGGAAAAAGCCATTGATAGAGTTTTGCGAATTACAAAAATAAAAAAAAAGGTTGCCGAAGTAAACGACAACCTTTTTTTATTTCAATCATTTAAATTGATCATTGTGCGTATGCCGGTTCGTTCCAGATCTCCCATGATTTCTCTGCCTGAAGTCTAAGCATTCTGAAACCATTGTGGATAAATGCACCTGCATCTTTCGACTTTTCAAGGAATAATGTTTGAGCCGGATTGTAGATCAGATCAAAGCAAAGGTTCTTGTGAGTCAAAAATTCATATGGGATGTTTGGACATTCATTAACTTTTGGAAACATTCCAAGTGGGGTTGTATTGACAACAATTTGGAACGCTTTCATTGTATTGTTGTTCAAATCAGCATATGTATAATGGAATCTTGAATCTTCTCTTGTTACAAAGAAGTGTTCGATGTTCAGCTTTCTGAAAACAAAACTAACCGCTTTCGCTGAACCTCCCGTTCCCAGGATTAACGCACGACGATGATGCGGACGTAAGATTGGTCGGATCGCTAATTCGAAACCCCAGGCATCTGTATTGTAGCCATGAAGTTCAAATTTTGTTTGATCCTGACGAATGATCTTAATAGTATTTACAGCACCGATCTTCTGAGAAATGTCATCTAGATTGTCAAGCATTGGAATGATGTCCTGTTTAAATGGGATTGTGATATTCAATCCCATCAATTCCGGATTTTCACGGACAATCTTTTTGAGGTCGTAAATATTCTCAGTTTCAAAATTTTCATAGACACAATCGTTTCGACCTTCCCGTTGAAATTTCTCCGTAAAAAATTTCTTGGAATACGATTGTTCTAAAGGAGTACCGAACAAGCCAAATTTTTTCATTTTTTTTCCTTTTTTTTAATTGTTTAATTGCGCAGATTAACTTTTACTGTATTTTGATTTTAAAAATCCAATGATAACCGGTAAAACCGAAATTCCGATAATTCCCAGTGTTACTAAAGAGAAATGAGTTTTAACCCATTCATTGCTA
>JAYUWA010000329.1:0-1635 GCA_043753795.1 Bacteroidota bacterium
CGAAGTCGAGGGGCAATAATTTCGAACAACGGGTTAAGTATTACTTTAAGATGTTTAACGGGTTTGGTGTGCACCCGGTTTCAAATAAACTTCGCAACACTTTAAACTACTGAAACTCTTTATCCATCTAAACCAATCATCAGCCTTATACAATCACCTCACTCGGATGAGGCATTGTACCAAATTTTTTCAATGCTGAAAGATGTGATTTCATAGCTTTGAAAAATGTTTTATTTACCATATATGGTACTCCGAATTCGTTAGCTGTTTGTTCAACGATCTTTGCTATTTCCGGATAGTGAACATGACAAATACGTGGGAACAAATGGTGTTCGATCTGAAAATTCAGTCCACCAACATACCACGAAATAATTTTACTTTTCGGAGAGAAATCTACTGTCGTGTTCATTTGGTGAACAGCCCAGTCATTTTCAATAGTATTTTCTTCGTTCGGCATTGGATGAGAAGTCCCTTCAACGGTATGAGCCATCTGGAAAACGAAACTCAAAATTACTCCTTCAAGAAAATGCATCAGAAAAAATCCGATCAATACTTGATAAAATGGAATATTGAAAAATAATGTCGGAACAACCAACAGAGTGAAAATATAGGCAATCTTAAAGACACTGATTCTTAAGACAGCAATAATGGTTTCTTTTTTACTTAACGGACTAACACCATTTTTTGAGAATTGAAACATTTGTATCAAGTCTTTTAGAAATACCCAATATGCAGTCAACAAGCCATAGAAAAAGAAAACATAGATCGGCTGGAATTTATGATACCATTTCACTTTAGAATGAGGTGAAAATTTCAACACCAGTCGGTCAGCAATGTCTTCATCCATACCGGAAATGTTGGTATATGTGTGATGCAAAATATTGTGTTGAAGTTTCCAGTTATGAACAGAACCACCGGCTAAATTTAATGTGTGACCTACAACATAATTAACAGTATCATTTGAAGAATATGCTCCGTGATTTGCATCGTGCATAACACTCATACCAATTCCTGCAACAGAGATACCCATGAGCGTCCAAAGCAGCAGACTTGCAGGAAATGACACATTGAAGATCAGCAGTGCAATAAACGGAAGGATGTAACCTGAAAGAAGAATAAATGTTTTAAATATCATCGCAGCATTTGCGTGCTTCGATAAATTATTTTTCTCAAAATATTCGTCAACTCTTTGTTTTAATACCGGAAAGAACTTTGCTTTGTCCTGACTTATAAACTTTACTTTTCCTTTGATTTTCATTAAGAAATTTTAATGGAGCCGGAATGAGTGACGCAACACAAATTCACAAACAACCTTGAAGATTAAATTAACCGTGCTAAAGATAATTAAATAAGAATTGGCAACATTCGAGCCACGAATTAATTATCAACTTTTTCGAATTAATGGATTTTTAGTATAGAATGATTATAACATAACTCAAGTAAGACAATTGTCATAAAATTAAGTTCAAATCGGCTTAAAAAATTTCCTCTTCTTCAATCAAAACAGTATCTATTGGCATAATTAGGTCTCTGGCACGTCCTGTCACCTGCACATTTGGCAACAAATTGTCACGTTCCTGTTCTGTGATCATTTGTTTTCGGAGCATAAAGTTAGATACATTCTTATAGTAATTT
>JAYUWA010000330.1:0-1632 GCA_043753795.1 Bacteroidota bacterium
CCTGATAAATTCCCGAAGGTTGTGAGCTCAGATCAACTGTAGTTAATGCTGCGGTAGTAAATTTCGTAGCATAAACTGATTGTCCGATCGCATTGTAAATATTCACAGTGTAATCTGAACCATCATTTTTAGTGTTTGAGATGTTGATTATTCCTCTAGAAGGGTTTGGATAAACTTCAAATCCTGAAAGAGTATTTAATTTGTCAACGCCAATAGTTACATCGCCGAAGTTGAGACGTAACTGATAAGCAAAATTGAAACCTAGTAAGTCACTTGCCAGAGCCCAACCGTTTACACCCGGAGGTGTTGGAACACCATCCCACGATGCCCATACAGTTCCCGCAGTTTGAATTCCATCACATGTTGTAAGGGTCAACAAAGAATCTTGCTCATGTAATCCGATATAGAATAAGCCCGGAGTTAAAGAAGGAACACTTCTTACAGGTAGAGTAAACCATTGTCCACCAACTGCGATGTCGCCTGCCATTAACAACATAGTATCAGAGCTTGCCATTATAGTATTGCTTGGCTCAGAACCGACAGCTTGTGTGCGGATCGTTGCCCAGATAGGAGAACCTGCAGGATTAGGAATCATTTCATCAGTTAAGAAGAATGAAATTGATGTGACCTGAGAAGCAGCATTAACTGTGAAATTTTGTCCGACAATTCCGTTTGCAACGCCGGCACCAATTCCAAGCGCACCAGTAACAACACCATTGTCACGCGCAAAAATAGAATCTGAAACAATAGTTGTAGAAGACTCGAAAATGTCGTTTCCTGTACTTGCATCACCTGCCAATGTAACTGTCATTCGAACGAAATAAGTTGCTGCTGTAGTTGGAGTAAATGGAGTTGTAGTCACAACTGATTCTGTAGCCAACGGAGCAATTGCAGGAAGATTTACAGTTTCAGAAAATGCAACAGTTGTTGTAACTGAATCAACAACTTCAAATAATGCTGTTCCGCCACTGGTAGCTGTAGAACCGGCATTTGAGATATCACCGGTCAGATATAGATTGGTTGCTTGTGATAACGGTAACATTGTATATTCTGCACTAAGTGGAAGCACACTGAATGCACTCACATCAATCGGCTCCGGCTCGAATACGTTGATGTCGTCGATTTGCCAGAAATAATCATAGTCGCCGCGATAAGTAAATTTAAGATAAACGTTAGCTTGGTTTGCAGCAATAGTTGTAATGTCAATTACAGGAATAAAAGGATTTGCTGTAAGTTCAGATTGTCCTAAACCTGCTTCAACATAATGTACAGCCGTCCATGTGATACTGTCATTGCTGACATAAATTACACCTTGTCCGGTAAGGTATTGTTCGAATTGCTGCTGAAGCGTTAAGAATACTAATGTATTTGCTGAGCAATCGATAGCCGGAGTAATTAAACTAGCAGTTGCAAAAGTTGCATTGTTTCCGTAGCCGTCATCATCAAACATCATCCAGCCATTTGCTGCAGAAGAAGATTCCAGAGCAAGAAGTGGAGCATTAAGAGGTCCTACACTTGTATATTCCCAGATCTCACCGGTTCCGGCGCTGTCATTTTGTACCCATGTTGCAGGGAGGCCTGTTGCGAAATCTTCACTGAAAATCGTAGCAAGAACTGTTGGAGAAACAGTCT
>JAYUWA010000331.1:0-5226 GCA_043753795.1 Bacteroidota bacterium
TGCAGCAATTCCGGCAATGCTTCGTTTTACCAAAGATGAAATTCAACCGTTTATATTTACACTTCCGACTTTTGTTCCAGAGATGAAAATCAAAAGGAAAAGAAAAAAAATTAACTTCATTGTTGTAATCTGGGTAATCCTTGCATCCATATATATATACACTCTTATGTATCCCAATGGGGTGTTCTCGAATGGTCATGCATCATTGAGATTCATATTTAGGTCAGCCATAATTCTTCTGACGTGGTATCTGATTCTGGGTCCAATTCTCTTGCGAATGCTGAGAGGATGGTTAGAGAAAAGAAAAGGAATTTACAAAAAGGAGATCGAGGAAGTAGTATTGTTGCTACCAGCTACAACTGCTTTGATAAAGGAAAGCTGGAAGCGAACTGAGGGAAGCAAAGGTTTCTCCAGAATAAAGGACTTTTGGAGATTATTAATTATCAATACAGTTGTATCTAAATAGTTTTTTATCGACTTGTGGGTAATAAATATTTTTTCTACCATTATAAGGCAATTCAAACCCACTTTTGATGCAGAAGAAAGAAGTCTACATTTTAACAGGCACAATTCATTCAGGAAAAAGTTCAACATTAGCGAATTGGTGCAAAACCCGCAATGATGTTTTTGGCATCTTGTCGCCTGTGGAAAATGGCAAACGATTTTTTCAGGATATATCCAATGGTGAAAAATTTCCGATGGAAGCCGGTCCGGATGAGATCTCAACTATCCCTATTGGAAAATTCAAATTCAGTATGAGTGCATTTTCAAAGGCTATAGAAGTTATTACGAGAAGTTCATATAATAAAAATGGTTGGCTGGTAATCGATGAAATCGGACCATTGGAATTATCAGGTAGAGGTTTTGATGAAGTCCTGAAAGAGCTTCTTGACAACTCCCCATCCAATATAAAACTAATCCTTGTGATCAGAGATACTATAAAAGACGATGTAATTCAGAGGTACTCATTGAGCGAACATTTGATAAAAGAAGTAAATTTTCAGGGCAATCAGGATGCTTTGGTTTGAAAAGTCAGAATTTATTTGCATATTGAATCCCTTTTAAAACGTAATTTATGGATGAATTTATGCAAGCTGCCATCGCAGAAGCCCGTCAGGGCCGAAATGAAGGTGGTATACCGATCGGATCTGTTCTCGTTAGAGATGGTAAGATCATAGGTCGTGGACACAATAAGAGAGTTCAGGATGGCGACCCGATCACGCACGCTGAAATCGATTGCCTTCGTAATGCCGGAAGAGTGGGCGATTACAAAAACGCTGTACTTTATTCAACATTGATGCCTTGCTATTTATGTGCAGGGGCAGTTGTTCAGTTCAATATCAAGACTGTTTATGCCGGAGAAAATGAAACATTTTCCGGTGCAAAAGAATTCATGGAATCACATGGTGTAAAAGTTATCAATATTGATTCTGAAGAATGTAAAAAAATGATGTCTGATTTTATCGAAGAAAACCCTAAATTGTGGTTCGAAGACATTGGCGAGCTTTAGGATTTATTCTAAAGGATTTTCATACAGCAAAAAATTACAAATGACTATTTTAATTAAGAACGGTAAAGTTGTGACTGCATCTGAAATTATGGATGCAGATATTTTTATTGAAGGCGAGACAATACGGGCTATCGGAAGAGATCTACCTTTCAAAGCAGACAAAACGATCGATGCAAATGGAATGCTTGTAATTCCCGGCGGAATTGATCCGCATGTACATCTCGACATGCCTTTCATGGGAACATTTTCAAGTGATAATTATACGACTGGAACTTCTGCTGCTTTGTTTGGCGGAACAACGATGGTGATCGATTTTATTTTACAGACACAAGGAAAATCACTTTATCATGCTTTAGGAGAATGGCAAGGACGATCGAATAACAATGCATGCTGCGATTATTCGTTTCATATGGCTGTAACGGATTTCAATGATAATACAAAGCAAGAGATTGCTGATATGGTCAATAAAGAAGGGATCATTTCTTTCAAAACATTTATGGCTTACAAAGGCGCATTGATGATCGACGACAGACAGATGGTAGGCCTGATGAATGAAGTGAAAAAACAAGGTGGCATGGTTACAGTACATGCAACTAACGGCGATATGATCGATTATCTTATCGCAAAACATCGTGCAGAAGGGAAACTAGCTCCCCTTTACCACTACCTTTCTCAGCCTGAGATCACAGAGTCAGAAGCGTCAGGACGTTTTGCAGATATGGCATACCACACAGGTGTTCCTGCATACATTGTTCATATGACTTGCGAAGGTGCATTGAATCAGGTTCGTGATGCTGAAAAAAGAAACCAAAGAGTATTTGCTGAAACCTGCATACAGTATCTTGTTCTCGATGCATCTCTGTATGAAAAGAATTTTGAAGGAGCAAAATGGGTAATGAGTCCGCCGTTGAGAGAGAAAAAAGATCAGGCTGCATTATGGGCAGGAATTAATCAAGGCAGTATTCAAGTCGTGGCAACAGATCATTGTCCATTCAAATGGGAACAAAAGTTAATGGGCAAGGAAGATTTCTCAAAAATTCCAAATGGACATCCTGCTATCGAACATAGAATGGAACTGTTATTTTCCGAAGGCGTAAACAAGGGAAAGATCTCACTAAATAAATTCGTAGAGGTCTCATCAACCAATTCTGCAAAAATCTTTGGAATGTACCCTAAGAAAGGTTGCATTGCTGTCGGTTCAGACGCAGATATTGTTATTTTTGATCCAAATGAAGAGCATGTTATAAGCGTCGAAAAGCATCATATGAATGTCGACTATAGTGCTTACGAAGGTTGGAAAGTAAAAGGTAAGACAAAAACAGTTATTTTACGCGGGGAAATTGCAATTGAAAATAATGAAAGAAAAATTTCTCCCGGCTATGGCAAATTTGTAAAAAGAAATAAAGTAAATGGAATTATTTAAATTCCATCTTCAAAAATAAAATTAATTCTAAAAAAATTATTATGGCAAGAATGATTCGTTCCGGACTGATCCAAATGAGTTTACCAAAAACCGAAGGAGAAGGAACAATACCGGAAATTATCAATGCAATGGTTCAAAAGCACATTCCTTTCATAGAAGAAGCTGGAAAAAAAAGTGTACAGATTCTATGTTTGCAGGAAATTTTTAACACTCCGTATTTTTGTCCGGGCCAGGATAAAAAGTGGTATGAATCTGCTGAATCAGTTCCAGGTCCAACGACAGATCTGATGGCTGAGTATGCAAAAAAATACAACATGGTCATCATTGTTCCCATCTATGAAAAAGAACAAGCGGGATTTTTGTACAACACTGCTGCGGTCATTGATGCCGATGGAACTTATTTAGGGAAATACAGAAAGAATCACATTCCGCATACTTCCGGATTTTGGGAGAAATTTTTCTTCAAGCCGGGAAATTTAGGTTATCCTGTTTTCCAGACTAAGTATGCGAAGATCGGAGTCTATATTTGTTACGACAGACATTTTCCTGATGGTGCACGAGTTTTAGGATTGAATGGCGCAGAGATCGTTTACAATCCTTCAGCGACAGTTGCCGGATTGTCACAATACTTATGGAAACTTGAACAACCAGCGCATGCAGCAGCAAACGGATATTTCATGGGTTGCATCAACAGGGTTGGTGAAGAGAAACCATGGAACCTGGGTAAATTTTATGGCACGTCTTATTTTGTAGATCCAAGAGGACAGATCTTTGCACAGGCATCTGAGAATAACGATGAATTACTTGTAGCAGATTTCGACCTTGACATGATAGAAGAAGTACGTTCAACATGGCAATTTTTCCGTGATCGTCGTCCGGAAACCTATGGCAAACTCGTTGAACTTTAAGATTTATTTTTCAATCTAAAAAAAAATATTGAATGAGTGAATTCCTCCCTCCTTCCAGTGAATCTGAATTTGAGAATAATTTCAAACAGATAAAACCACTGATGAATGAAACAGAAGCGTACTACGAAAGTTCACGTTGCTTATTTTGTTATGATGCTCCTTGCATCACTGCTTGTCCAAGCAGTATTGATATTCCATTGTTCATCCGTCAGATCAATTCAAAGAACCCTCTCTCATCTGCTAAGACAATTTACGACTCCAATTACTTCGGCTATGCCTGTGGTAAGGTTTGTCCGACAGAAGTATTATGTGAAGGTGCCTGTGTTTACAATCATCAGGATGTAAAACCAATTGAGATCGGTAGATTACAAAGCTTTGCTACTGAGAAAGCTATTCGATCTAACAAACAATTATATAGATTGCCACCGTCAAACGGAAAGAAAGTAGCAATCATTGGTGCGGGTCCTGCAGGAATTTCTTGTGCATGCGAATTAAAGATGCTTGGATTTGATGTTGATATTTACGAATCAAAAGAAAAATCTTCCGGATTGACAGTGTATGGTGTTGCACCATATAAGATCACCAATAAAGAAGCATTGGATGAGATGGACTATCTGGAAAATCAATTCAAGTACAAAGTTCATTACAATAAAGCAATTTCAACAAAAGCTCAGGTTGAAGAACTGGAAAAAAAGTATGATGCTGTTCTGATTGGATTTGGATTAGGGAAAACATCCATGATCAATATTTCAGGAGAGGAAAAGGAGAACTGTTTTGGCGCTGTCGAATTTGTAGAGAAGCTACGGATGACACATCACAAGACAAATGTTCCAAGGAATGTAATTGTTCTTGGAGGGGGAAACACTGCAATGGATGCTGCATCAGAGAGTGCTCGGATGGGCGCTGAAAAAGTTATTCTTGCTTACCGTCGCGGCAAAGAAGATATGGGTGCATACGACTTTGAATACGATCTTGCCAAAGGTGTTGGTGTAAAGGGAATGTTCAATGTATCACCTTTAGAAATTCTTGGAAATGGTAAAGTGACTGGAGTAAAATTTATCCGTACGAAAATAATTGATGGCAAACTTGAAAATATTGCAGGATCAGAATTTACTGAGCCATGTGATTGGGTGATCAAAGCTACCGGACAATCAAAGCAGGTAGAATTATTGAAAATGATGTCAGGGGTTTCAATTGATGCAAAAGGTAGAATAGAAGTTGATCAGGAAACATTCCACACTAAAAACCCGAAGTACTTCGCAGCAGGCGATGCAATAAGTGGCGGACAAGAAGTAGTAAATGCTGCAGCAGAAGGTAGAAAGGCTGCGCGCGGGATAAGTAAATATCTTTCAAAGTAAGATTGACCTTTAACCTTTGACCCTTGA
>JAYUWA010000332.1:0-1627 GCA_043753795.1 Bacteroidota bacterium
TATTCTGCGCAAATCTGCTGGAAACATTTCTAACTGTTTTTCTCCCGCAGAACTGCGCAGAATACGCAGAAAAACCGCAGAATAATTTCAGTAATTATTTTATCGTCTCGTTATCTTTCCCGAGTTTAAACATCCTCGAAATGTTAAAACAGAGCTTGTACCCACCTTTATCCCAGGCATCAAAAGTATTGACGAGGTAATCGTTTTCTAAAATTCCGGAGGCATTGCTGAACATGAGTGTAAATACATGTCCGCCGGTTTCGATTTCGATACCGGCACCCATTACATCGTATCGTGGCAAAACGAGATTCTCTCTTCCAAGTGTTTTTGAGTAATCAAAAATCACTGATGCACTAGGAGTAAACTTGAATCTGAAACCGCCGGAAAGACTCCAGGTATTATTTTCGTCGTCGGCTCCGACAAAATTTCTATGTGTAAAAGTCGGCATGACAACAACCGACAAACGTGATGAAAATTTTCTGGCAAGAATAACTTGCGAGCAATAAACAAATCTGTATGTATCATTTTTGAAATCAGCAGATTCTTTCACTGAGTAAGTCATATTTGTGAAAGCAGAAACAGAGACCGGAATTGCATTATCTGTTGTCTGATCAACAATTTTATACTTTACTAAACCTTCAAGATCTTCGTTTCTTTTTGCGCGAGAAACGCCAACCATCAGATGATCGGTGATGCCATAGTGAAAACCGATACGGATATCGGCCGACTGATCTATGCCATACAGATTGTGAATACCGCCGCCACTTTCTTTTCCCATATTTCCAAACAAATGACTGATGCGGACATCAAGATTCCGTTTGCGGACAGTTTCATTTGTGTGAATATTGATAAGCTTATTGGTCTTGAACATTGCAATTACTGGTTCCTTTTTAGGTATTGCTTCGTCTTGCAACATTTTGAGAAGATCATCCTGCGCAAACAATATTGCCGTAGGAAAAAAGATGATCAGAATTACGCAAACTATTTTTTTCATTTACCGGTATTGGATTTCTGATAAGGTTTATACTCAATAGAAACATGCACGTCAATTATTTCTGCTATGTTTTCAAAAAGTAATTTCGGGACGGTGATCTTATGGTCTTTCAAAGCAACTTTAAAATCAGAAATGATCGTGATCGAATTTCCATTTCGCTTTATTCTTCCGATAAGTATCACTTCCCTTTCGACTCCATGAATTGTCAAATTACCTTTGGCAGTAGCCGAGAATTCTCCTTCCTTAGTCAGATCGATATCATCAGCGATTGTTCCTTTAAAAGATGCCATTGGGAACTTATCTGATTCCATATATTTTTCATTAAAATGTTCCTTCATCAATTCTTTCTCAAAAACAAAATTGCGGACAGGAATAATAATAGCTATTTCACGAGTGACTATATTGAGCATACTTCCCGGCTGTTTGTTTTCGGCGATGATATCTTCGATAGGAGCATCGGAAAAAAAAGTTACTTCCCCTTTGCTAACTGTGAACATATCCTGTGCATTTGCAAAGAACGAAAAGCAAAGTGCCGAAAGAGTAAGTAGAAATTTTTTCATCATCATTTTTCAGGATACCCTTGATGTATCCAGGTTTTAATTTGAAAATAATCACAAGCACTCAAATTGAATT
>JAYUWA010000333.1:0-1624 GCA_043753795.1 Bacteroidota bacterium
AATGGAACCTTCAAGGAACAGGTTATTGATATTCTACACACACAAAATGTGTTGAAGATCTGGAATATTGGCTTCTCCTTTGGGCGATTCAGTGTGAAAGATTATATGTTTTTCAGTGACACTTACAAAGGTGATTTTTTATTGTTTACTTCCTTAAGGTCGAACAACAGTAAGTATAATTTATTTGCACATGCTTATTGGAGCTCCATAGAGAACCAAATGAATGGTGGTCTTTCCTCCGATTCTGCATTTGTATTTGGCAATGTTGATAATGTCGACCTCCGCGGATTAGGCTGGAAAATTTCCGATGCCAAGCAGAGTGTACGGACAAAGCGATTCAATCTGAGTCAGTATTATGATTTTGGCGGGACCAGCACCGATTCAGTAGGAAAAATTATTTCCATTCCATCTTTGCGGATAAACCACAACATAACTTTTGAAAGAGCCACTTTTGCTTATGCTGATGAAACTCCTGACAGCACCTTTTATGAAAATTTTTTCTATTCTATTGAAACTTACGATTCATTACACAGTGATAACCTAAGGAATGAATTTGCAGTAATTCTTCCGGCAGATCAACAAAGGAGCTCAGCATTTTTCAGAAGTTGGTCATTATCGGCAGCTATTGAACATCAGACGACCAACTACGAACAAAAAAGTAAATATTCCTGGAACAACATTGCAGCATCAGGGAAGATCATTTCCAAATATGATTCATCAGATTTCAATGCTATCGTTTCAAGCAAATATGTTTTAAGCGGGCGCGACAATGGCAATTTTCAAACAGATGTCGAAGTTAAGACAAAGCAATATTTCTTCGGATCATTCGGAGGTAGAATTTCAATTGGACAATATTCACCGGATTTTTATTTACTGGAATATTACAGCAATAACTTTGCCTGGGAAAATGAATTCTCAAAGATCAAATCAAACTCGCTGCAATTGAATTATAGTTTGCTTAAATACAGAATAGTCATCACAGCAAGCAGAATGCAGTTCGAAAATTCTCCTTTCATCAATTCTAAAGCCCGTCCTGAGCAATTGGAAAAGAAGCTTATTGTTGATCAATTGAAAATTGAAAAAACGTTTAAGTACAAGACGATTCATTTTCTGAATTCACTATCATTTCAGAAAAACGACAATAAAGATAAAATCCATCTATCACCATTTTTCTCGCAGCATGCATTATATTTTGAGAAAGGAATTTTTGGAAATAAACTTCTGATGAGTACCGGTTTTAATTTTGCATTCAGCGCGACTTATTTTTCCGACGATTTTATGCCGGCCACTGCTCTATTCTATTATCAGGATTCAACAAAAACAGGTGGTTATCTGAGAGCCGATCTCTTTCTCCGTGCAAAAATTAAATCAGCACAGATCTTTTTGAAAATGGAAAATGTCGGTGATAATATTGGAAAGAAAACTTATTTTCTGGTTCCACACTATGCGCAGCCTGGGATGGTGTTTCGGTTTGGGGTGACTTGGAGGTTTTTTGATCAATAATATTTTCCTTTTGCATGGCCCTTAAGGGCAATGTCATTAAGTTGTGTCTCATAATACCCTTTTATAGTTCAGTTCCGTTTGATATTTACCGGACAACTTTTTTGTCTTTCGAATTCTAGTA
>JAYUWA010000334.1:0-5192 GCA_043753795.1 Bacteroidota bacterium
CCGGGATAAATATCAAACGATATGGTGAAATATTTTCAAAAGGCCGTTTTCATATATCAAGACGATTACATAGAAAAATACTTGTTGTAGATAGTTCCATATCCGTAGTCGGTGGAATAAATATTTCCGACCATTATGCAGGCACTTCCAAAATGCCGGCTTGGCTCGATTTCGCAGTGATCGTAAAAGGCAGGATCAGTTTAAGACTTGAAATGATCTGTCGTAAAAGATGGCGTTCAATAGATTTTTTTAGAAAAAAGGCGATCGAAAATCTTCCAGAGAAATCCGATTTTTCTGTTTCAGTAAGAGTTCGGCGAAATGATTTTGTTCGTAACCATCATGAAATAGCAATTTCATACAGACAAGCAATCCGACATGCGGAAAAATCTTTACTAATTCTAGGTGGATATTTTCTTCCCGGAGGCAGAACCCGAAGACTTCTTAGAAATGCCGTCAGGAGAGGTGTAGATGTGTGCATACTTGTTGCTGAGAAATCGGATGTAGGAATAATGCTCAATGCAAGAAGATACCTCTATAGCTGGCTAACAACAAACGGTATCCGCGTTTATGAATATAAACCATCGAATGTTCATGGAAAGGTACTGATAAGGGATGAAAAATGGTCGACGATTGGCTCTTATGACTTAAACAATCTCAGTACTTACAGCAACATCGAATTGAATCTCGATATAAATGATGTAAGGTTTTCGGAAAGTCTGGCTGCACATATCAAGTCCATAATTGCTAATGAAAGTACAGAGATCACTGTCAAATCAACACTTCTAAGAAGAAATATCTTCAAGCAGTTTACAGCCTGGGCTTCCTATCGTTTTGTAAAAATTATGTTTGTACTCTCTTTTGTTCTCGCAGGAAAACATGAAAAAGATTTTTAATTTCAATTAACCGGCAAGTCTTTTAACCAATGTTCTTTTTGCAAGAGGAAGAAAAGTTTCTTCGAACGGAATTGAAAGATCCGTTTCGATCACAAAAGTTGCCGGGTTCGGAAGTTTTTTGTTAAAAGAGATCAGATCTGACTTAATTGCCTCAAATGTATTCATGATACTCTTTTCATAGACAGTCAGGAATGAGAAATGAACTCCTCGAAATTTTTCAGTAGGGTTTTCAAAAATGGTTACTTGATATTCATAGACTTTTGTTTCAGTGGACTGAGCTTCTTTGAGAAATACATATCCGAATTCGGAGTTGAGGGGCATTAATCCTACGGGAAAAATTTTCATTCTGTCTTCTATAAAATCATAGATCTTTTTTCCTTCACGTAAATAATCTTCCATTTTAGGAATAGAGAAATCAAGTATGCTTTCAATTTCAGACATAATAGCATCATCGCCGATCATTTTTTCAGATATGAGATTAAAATGTTCAAGATCTGCACCCAGTAATCGTTCCGGGAACATATTGTACAACTGATGTTTATTTTCCTGAAGTACTTTCAGATTTCTATAATGCTCTACAAGATCACTCAGGTAAGGATAAAGCCTTTTATCAGTGAAATTTTCAGATACATGTTGCAGATAAGCAAGCAACATATACTTTTTATATTCAAAATCGATTCGATTTTCTGTGATCCAGTTTTTATTAAGAAATTCCATATCTGTTGTTTATTTAAAAGATCGTACCCAATTATAAAAACGGATTTTGGTGAATAATGTTCTATAAATTGTTGAAAATTCCCAAATGAATCAGTTTTTGAACCCTTTTATTAGTGGTAACTTAGCAAAAACGTATAGTTCAACATCTAATATAAGTCTTAATGAAAAAAATAAAGAACAAATATGCAGGATTTCTTGCATTCGGTCTGATGGTTACCGGATTATATTCATGTATTCCGGCCAAGAAGTTTGAAGACCTGCAGCGAAAAGAACAAACTTGTCAGGATGAAAACAGAAAACTTCGTACCGATAATCAACAATTTGTAACTGAAAATACAGAGATGAAAGCGTCTGGTGCAGAGATGCAGAAAAATCTTTTACAACTTGTAAAGGATACAACAGATATGGGTAATGCATATCATCGATTAACTTCATTGTATGGAGAATTAAATAAATCGTATGATAAACTTCTTTTCAATAATGAAAAACTTTTAGCAGGCAATACGGAAGAAACCCGCAAACTGATTGCTGAATTAAATTCTACACGTGATGAATTACAAAGAAGAGAAGACCGAATGAAAAAAGACTCTCTCGATTTGAATGAGCGTGAAAAAAATCTTGCAGAATTACGTACTGGAATAAAAGAAAAGCAAGCGAGGGTTGATGAACTGGAAGGAATTTTAAACCGGACAGACAGTACTGTTAACAGTCTTAAGAAAGCAGTAAGTGATGCCTTATTAGGATATGAAAACAATGGCTTATCAGTTTATAGAAAGAATGGCCAGGTCTATGTTTCTATGGAAGAACGATTATTATTTGCATCAGGTAGTACCAACGTTGAAAAGGCAGGTTCGGATGCTTTGAAAGATCTTGCAAAACTTTTGGGTACTAAAAAAGATATCAGCATTGTTGTCGAAGGTCACACTGATGATGTTCCGATTAACGGAGTTTTAGTGAGTGGCGCAAAAGACAATTGGGAATTGAGTGTATTACGAGCAACAGCAGTTGCTAAGATTCTTTTGAAAGATGCGACCATCGATCCTACAAGAATCGTTGCAAGTGGTAAAGGTCATTATTTTCCGATCGATCCGGCTAAAACTACAGAAGCTCGTAAGAAAAACAGAAGAACCGAAATCATCCTCTCACCGAAATTGGATGAGTTGATGAAAGTGTTGGGGATACAGGACAAATAATTTAACGAATAGTGAATAACGAATAATGGCGGTCTGGAAAGTAAAACTTTCAAGGCCGCCATTATTCGTTATTCACTATTCGTTACTCGTTACTCGTTAAAATTATTGTCCGTAAACACCCTTTTTCTGCCAAGTAAACTTATAGGCCATTTCAAGGCTTAGGTAGGTAAAAGAATCTTTTCTTGATGGGTTACCACGGATACTTGTGATGGGACCGATGACGCCATTTGTTCCATATCCGGTTGGATCAGAAATATATTTGGCAAGTTCATATTCAGTAGCATCAGGAAAAGATGCTTTCAGTTCTTCATAGGTAGCATATCTGCCGCTAACATCATCAAGATAATCAGAAAGGAAAAGATACCAGTTTAGTTCAGCAGAAAGAGTAAGAAATTTGTTGAAGCTGTAACGAATACCGCCACCTATAGGAAATCCAATGTTCCAATTGCTATATGGTGGTTTAGAATTTGTTTCTTTATTGTATCCTTGTCCTTCTGTCATCCATTTCTGCAGATCAGTTTCATACTCCCCATCCTTTTCGATAACATTTCCGATCTGCTTATCATTTTCCTTTACATCACGAAGAGTACCATCTTTCCAGGCATGATATCGGTTTTCTAAAGCTACATCACCTCTGAAAAGATCTGCTACAGGTTTACCGTAGAAAACTCCTGCACCTGCTGAAACAAATAGGCTGAATCTTGGTTTTGAAAGTGGTGCAAAGCGGTTGATGTATACGTTATATGTAAAATTCACTTCACTTCCGAACAGGTCATTTCTGAAATTTATACCTCGCAGATAATTTCTTAGCTGAGTACCTTTCTTTTCTCCAATCTGAGTGGATTCATCATATTGTAATCGATGCCAGCTCAAGCGTAGTTGTGCATCAAAAGCCGGATAAAGGTTTTTAGATCTTTTAGGATTATTCAAAAAATTCCGGAGTGTGATTGACGCACCGGAGTTAGCAGAAGAAAATGGAAAGATCTTTTCATTTCCAAGGTCACCTGTATAGTTGGTCACTCCTCCTGACAGAGCAATATTAGCAGTACGTTGCCCATAGGCAAAAGCAGAAACAAATAAGAGGACAATTGTAAATTGTATTGGTGCTTTCATGGAGAGAGAATTTTTCAGTATGAAAGTACCTGTAAAATCAATACGCCAAACCGGAATTTGACTAATAGTCGATATTTAAGGGTGAATTGGAGTTGGCGGGGGGTTGATTCCCCTTTCGCCTAAACTAAAACCGAAACACACTCACACTCACACTCACACTCAATCTCACACTCACACTTAAACTTAAACTTAAACTTCCATTCAACCTAAAAACCCAAACTACCACTCTGACTTGCCGGAAGCACTATATCAAACCTCGACCCTACTCCTACTTTACCATGTCCTTCAATCATTCCATGGTGATTTTCAACAACCATCTTACACAATGCAAGACCGATTCCCGTTCCGGAATAAGATTGTTTGTCGTGCAGTCGCTGAAAAATCGAAAAGATCCGTTCATTGAATTGTGGATCAAACCCAATTCCATCCGGTGTTCGCGATACTGATGTCACAGTTAGATTCATCAATTCTGTCACAGAAAGTTTTTTCAATGCATTGATTTCAGAAACAGAATCAACTTGTGCAGAACCGGATTTAGGAAGAAAAGAAATTGTAAAGAATATCATTAAAGCAGTGAAGACTTTTGTTTTGATAATGTTTTTCAGAATATCCGAAAGTTCGAAAACACTCGATGGTTTCATTATATAATCAGTCGCTCCAAGTGATTTTGATTTACTGATTCCAACATTGTCGAGTGATGTTGAATAGAGATACACCGGAATATGATTCAATCGGGGAATCTTCCGTAATTCAACCAGACATTCAGTCCCGTCCATTCTGGGCATATTCATATCTAAAAAGATAAAATCCGGAATGAATGATTCATCGTTCTTTATTTTTTCGATTGCATGAATTCCATCATTGGCGAAAACACAATTTGCATTTTTGCTTGCCCGATCCAATGCAATACCAAATATTTCCTGATCATCGATATCATCATCAATTACAAATACTACCGGTTGGTTAATCATAGTTTTATTCCAATTTATAAGTGGTTTAAAATTATTCGGATAAATAAAAATAAGTCAACAAAATATCAGGCGCAAATTTATTCCGCATTTTATTGCAGAATCAATTGGTATTCGAGATTTGTGAAAAGGTTAATTTTTGAGCAATTAATTACCCGAAGCCAGATAATGCAACACGCTTGAATATAAAAAAGCACTAAGCAATGAAGCTACCAAAATTTTCAGAACACGGCGTCGGTCGTGTCGTTTGTTTTGCAATTGTAAAACGTGATCAAGATTTCCAAGGTGTTTAAAATTATACAGACTGA
>JAYUWA010000335.1:0-1615 GCA_043753795.1 Bacteroidota bacterium
AAATCTTGTAGTAAACAAGAGCGCAGGGGCTGTGGTTCTCGGTGCCAATATTGATGTGAGAGAAAATTTCACCACGGCTACCAATACCAGTCAGTTCAATATTAACGGCAGATATATGAAAGTTGGTGGAAACTTCACCAATGCAAATGGTACTGCTACATTCCTTATCGCTAACCTGGGAAACAGTCGTGTTGAATTTAACGGAACAGCAAATCAAAATTTCACTAATACTGCAGGAACATTCAATTTGAACAGAATGATCATGAATAAACCTACAGGTATTCTATTCCTGATGGGTGCAAATAGTTCAATCAATATTGATACTACATTAACGCTTACCAGTGGTGTAGTTAATACAAGAAACGTTGCTACAAATTTCATCTTCCTGAAATGGATCAATGCAAATGCGGTAACTGGTTACAATGCTACCAGCTATGTCGATGGTAAACTCAGAAGACAGATCTACAACTTCGGTTTTGATGCCAGAGGTATGCTCCTTGACTGGCCGGTTGGTGATGCTGCAAAAGGCTACCAGCTTGCAAATATTCTATTCGCTCCGGGAGGTCCAACTCCGGGAGTAAGTCATCTGACAGGAAGTTATGATTCATGGCCTGGAGCTATTCCACCTGCATCGGGTCCCACCGCTTCTGAATGTTTGTTTGCAACTTATGATATTATTCCTACTACTGATAACGGTTATTGGACATTTACAAGAGCTGCTACAACTAATTACAACGGTACTTATACAATGTCGTTGAACAATAACAACTTTACTCCTGCAGGTCAGGGCTGGACAGTTGCTGTTTCAGACCTTGCAAATAGTCCGCTTAATCCGGCTTCATGGAGACTTGCAGGTAATTGTGTAACAACCAGTACTCAAAGTTTGACAAGAAGGTCAGGTATAAATACAGTTCCTGTTGCAGCAGATTTCTTTGACCTTTACTTTACAACGGTAAACTCAGAAGATCCGCTACCAATTGAATTGCTTTATTTCGATGCAACTAAAACTGATAAGTTTGTAGTTTGTAAATGGGAGACTGCAACAGAGATCAATAACGACTATTTTAATGTTGAAAGAAGTGATGACGGAATTACATTTGAAAAAATCGGAGAAGTAGAAGGATACGGTGCAGGTACGACTACAACTAATCGCACTTATTCATTTACTGATGACGATGTTTGTAATACGATTCGCTATTATCGTTTGAAGCAAGTTGACATTGATACTAAGTTTACATACTCTGATATTGTAGCAGTAAACTGTAAAGCTTCAGGAGATGGTATAAAAGTTTATCCAAATCCGGCTGTTCAGAATATCACATGTGAGTTTTATCAGGACAAAGAAGATGTTCTTCAAATATCGATACTTGATGTTACAGGAAGAGTTGTAAAGAGTCAGACCTACAATGCACAAAAGGGAATGAATGCACCAACGTTGCAGATAGAAGATCTGTCAAAAGGCGGATACTATCTCCAGATTCGTGGTGTAAACGACCTTGATAATGTGGCAAAAAGACAACAACAATTCTTTAAGAATTAAAAAAAGTCTTAAAAGTAAAAAAGAGGTCTTAGAACCTCTTTTTTACTTTTAAGACTTTCAATAAAGTGACTTATG
>JAYUWA010000336.1:0-1615 GCA_043753795.1 Bacteroidota bacterium
CTCACCGATCTTGTGTACTTTTCCTGTATAGTAAAGGACACGTTCAGTCGTAGTAGTCTTTCCTGCATCAATGTGAGCAGAGATACCTATGTTGCGAGTATATAATAGTTCTTTTGACATTTGATTATTTTTCCGTTAATCATAACGATAGTTTTCTTTTCGCGATAACAGGACACTTTGAATGATCATTTTACTTTCAGCTTTCGCTGCGTCATTCAGTTATCCAGTCTAATTCCTTGCACGTTACTGCGGCAAGTCAGTGGTTATCTTAAAAAAAAGAACTACTTGTTATTTTGTTTTTCCGTTTCCATTTTACCGGCTCCGGCACTCTCTGCCTACTGGCAGATTTTCACTTTTCACTCTCACTCTTTATTCTTCACTTTTCACTCTTCATTCTAACTTATGCTCTGAAATGAGAGAACGCCTTATTCGCTTCTGCCATTCTGTGAGTATCTTCTTTTTTCTTTACTGCTGCACCTTCACCTTTAGAAGCTGCGATGATCTCTCCTGCTAATTTTTCCGCCATTGATTTCTCATTACGGTTACGGCTATAAGAGATCAGCCATTTGATTGTTAATGCAACACGACGATCAGGACGAATTTCACTTGGGATCTGGAATGTTGCTCCACCTACACGACGGCTTTTCACCTCTACTGTAGGCATAACGTTTGTCATTGCCTTTTTCCAAACATCAAGACCTGTTTCTTTAGTCTTCTCTTCAACACGGTTGATAGCTGCA
Source organism: Bacteroidota bacterium (assembly GCA_043753795.1). Classification (GTDB taxonomy): domain Bacteria; phylum Bacteroidota; class Bacteroidia; order AKYH767-A; family 2013-40CM-41-45; genus JADKIH01. The sequence goes on from JAYUWA010000336.1 coordinate 741, forward strand.
TAAAAAATTCCGTATGCAGTACTTTTGTTACCACCGTACATTAGGTTATTCACGAAACGTGTTACCAGAGTATCATGAAAAATAGGATCAGGTAATAAAATTCTCTTCTTTGGTTTCGACTTACGCATTTACTTATATATTGAAGTATTCGGTTTACTTTAATTTAATTATTTCTTTTTTGCCGGAGCTGCCGGTGCACCTGGTTTAGGACGTTTAGTTCCGTATTTACTACGTTGCTGTCTGCGGCCATCAACACCTGCTGTATCCAGTGTTCCACGGATAATGTGGTAACGTACTCCCGGAAGATCTTTAACACGACCTCCGCGGATCATTACGATACTGTGCTCCTGAAGATTGTGACCTTCTCCCGGAATATATGCAGTAACCTCAAATTTGTTTGTTAAACGAATACGGGCAACTTTACGCATCGCCGAATTCGGTTTTTTTGGAGTAGTTGTGTACACACGTGTACAAACACCACGACGCTGTGGACATGATGCCAAAGCGGGTGATTTACTTTTATCAATCAGTTTTGAGCGTCCTTTGCGAACTAACTGCTGTATCGTAGGCATTCTTCGAGGTGATTACTGTTAAACTCTGTATAATTATTATTCGAAATCCCCCTTTTTTGGGGAATGCAAAGGTAATCTTATGTTCTTATTTACCAAATAGTGTTGATAAAATATTTTAAACAAATTGAAAAGAAGGATTTAGATGCGTTTTAAACGTTAAAAACGAAGAAATTGAACTGAAATATTTTTCTCAAAAAAATTGAAAAAATTAAAAAACCCGAGAATCTAAAAAGATGTACCTAGTCGACCCTCAAAAAGTCATTTTGTAGCAATAATTTAAGAATAAGTGAAAATCGTATCCTA
>JAYUWA010000337.1:0-5174 GCA_043753795.1 Bacteroidota bacterium
CTCTTAATAATCTTTCAGTAGCTAGAAAGTCAGGCTTTTATAAATTGGATCAATTTTCCTGGTTCTGTCTTTATCTTTCAAAACCGCATTTTTTAATCCAAATCCATTAAATCTTACAAATGAGATTTATTTGCTGTTTAGACATGATCTTTAATTGGTACACAGGCGTTAAAGTATTCAGTTATCACACATCACACATTGTCCCCACACACATACAAAAGAGATTTGATAACTTTTTCAAACAATCCCGTAAGATTGATATATCCCAAATTCAACCCCGTAAGGTTGAAAAAGAAAAACCTAGCCCCGTAAGGCTAGGTTTCATTTTTTATACTAATCCCGAAACCGGTTTTTTAAGCAACAACTTTTTGGTTTTTCAGAACTACCAGATGGTAGACTGAAAATAGAACTCCATTGAAGAACAGATCACCTATAATTTGATTTGAAAAGAATGGCAATGCCATTGTATAACTCATCAAAGTACCTTGAAGATTCATTGAATACAGGTGCTGATCCAAATACCAGAATGGAAGATTTGTAACAAGGAAAAAAACAACTGATGAAGTAATCGAAGAAAGACTTACCGACATCACATTTTGTTTTGAAGAGATGCGGGTTCCCATCCATACTGTAAACGCAAAACATGCATAAACAGGTAGGACAGAGAAATGAAATCCGAGAAATAGATCGGTAAGCAGCATTACAGCGATCGGCATCAGATATGCATATCGTTTATCCTTAAAATTAGCTCCGGAAAATAATGCCATCGCACCAACTGCTGTAAAGTTGAATGGATGTGGTATGAAACGAGTAATTGCAGCCAGAACAATTAACAATACAACAGGTAAAAACGTGTTTTTTAATGATTTTTGGTCCATTTCGACATCAGGTTATGCGACAAATGTAGCTTTTTCTAATGAACTTTAAAAGGATTTCTCTTTTGCCATTCATGTCCCATCGACTTCTGAAAGTTGGTGCCAAACCAATCCGCTGCCTTGATAGCGATCTTACTGTTCAATTTCATATAGTCATTAAAATAAACGGCTTTGCATCCCAGATTGGCTTTAGCTTCTCTTGCAGTTCTGCCTAATTCCAGCAATTGCTTTTGCTGCTGAATTGCCTGTTCTGTACTATCAAAAAGTATGTTAAAGTATAAATTGTACTTTTCATTTAGTTCGTAGTTCATTCCTATGTAATGAACTTCCAGCAATTCGTCTCTGTCGATATAAGTAGTAAAAGCTATCAGAGTTTTATTGTCAAAGTATCCAACCACTTTGAATTTTTCCGGAAAGGCTCTTTTAAATTCTTCAAAGTAATTTTTATCAATCAATCCCATTGCAATTGTTTGTTTCGCTGAAACCTGTTTAAATAATTTATAAATTTCATAACGATATTGCGTGATCTCTGCAAAGGTCATTTCTCTTCTTTCTATCTTAGAACCTGCTGAAGTTATTTTCTCAAATCGTTTGCGATACTTTTTTGAAAGAGAGTTTTTATAATCGTCGATGTTTTTCCACTTTGGGCTTACATCAAGACACATAGTCAGATCTGCTGTGTAGTTCTGAAATCCCATCGAGTATAAAGTTGTATTGGACTTATCTATTCCAAAATCCTTTAACAAGATCGCATCACTTTTTTCCATGCCTGTATATTTCTCAACGATCTTAAATAAATCTGATTCGTTGATTTTATTCGCATCATAAGCAAAAGGTCTGAAGTTTACCGCAAATACATTTCCACAGATGAGAACTCTAAGTGTCCTGATCTTAAGAGCCAGATTTACCAGAAAGGTTAGAACCGGCTTTTTTTTCAAATGCACATTTTTGCCCGAAAACTTCAGGAGCTGGAAATAGATAATTCCGCAAACTTCTTTTTCTGAATTTGTAACGACAATATATCGGAAGTCAAGATCAGAGGGGTTCGACTTCTCCAAAACTTTCAGATAATCACCTGAAAGGAAGTCAGACCGGAAGGCATTCCATTCTGCCTGACAATCGTCGATTGAAGGGTAGATGGAAACTGTATAATTTGAGTATTTGAATTCTCTTTTTGTCAATCGGTATTAAAACGAAATTTTAATGCCCAAAGAAACGAATTATTTAATATAAAATTTCTTTGTTACAAAATCCTCATTGCTTTGGATCCTGATGTAGTAAATACCTGCTGCGAGATCTTTGATTGGTAATTCGTATTGAAGAAACCCGGGACTTGCATCTAAATTGGTACTTGACAATTGCTTTCCGTTTGTATCGAATACGACGATTTGAAGTGCTTTATATTCTTTAGAATCGATAAAAAGTGACGGAATATTTCCATCTGAAGAAACTGATACAGAAATTGGTCTTGAGTGACAATTTTGTACAGCAATCGGACCATAAATAGTTTCCTTTAAATCGTAATCAACTTGGATCAGTCTGTAATATGCAATATCATTTAATGGCTGAGTATCTTTAAACGTATAATCATTTACAGTACTGCTATTGCCCATACCTCTTACTATTGCAATTTCTTCATAAGCAGTACCATTAGAACTTCTTTGTATTTTGAAATGATCGTTGTTGATCTCAGTTGCTGTCGTCCAATTTAGAATCACATCGCCTTTATTACACTTTCCGGTAAAGCTTAGTAACTCTACAGGCAACGGCGAGTTATTTCCACTAAGTGTCCACCAGTTCATGACTGAAGAAAGTCCATTGGTAGTATTACCATTAGCATTACTGACTTGAACACCCGGAATCGGATTTGTCCATGCAATAAATGGCTCGATCCATCTTTGTGCCTTTAATGTAGTGATTGCGCCTATTTCCGTAGGAGTAGCAGTAAAGGTCAGATTTGCACTATATGTCGTTGGGTTCGCCAGATTCAAATACCAGAATCTATCAACTGTATTCGCACTGTTATCAAGTCCAAGATTATTTCTGACATGGGTAACAGTAGGAGGGTATGGTAGGTTTGGATTTCCTGTATGATATGTAGAAGCATAAACACTTCCTGAATTTCCAGAAACATGGTGGTAGACAAACGGTATGTATTCAGTTGAACTATATCCAAAATGGAATGTATGTGCTCCTGCTGTTGCATTGATGACCCATTTTACCAATGCACTTCCATTCTCAACTTCACTTCTGATGTAGCCTGTAGTTCGCTGCATTGCAAGAATCGCAGTATTCTCCAGAGAAATAATTCGGCCGCCACCATTTGTTGCGTCATGATCATTGTCAAGATTGAATTCTCCTTTTGTCAAAAGAAGATTTGTCCGTATGTAAACACATGAATCGTTAGGAACATTTGAAGGATAAACAAAATCTGTATTCGCTACGCCTTGAAAATTTATATCAAGAACTCCGTACTTATGATTGAAAGTTAGCGCTCTTCCAATTCCGATACCGGTAACAATTTGGTTTGTTGTTCCATTGTATTCTATAACTGAACTCGGTGTGAGATAAAATTCAAGATTATCTGTAAGCGTTGTTGAAAAAGTTGCATTAGTAGTTGCATTATAAAGTCCACTTGGATGCGAGGTTTTAAGTCTACCTAAAACAGTGACCCCTGAATTAGTATTCAAAGCATTGGAATAAATTCTTGCAGAGTGCGCATTCAATATTGCACCGGAGTTAACCCAAAGGAATTCCGGTGGTGTTGAAATACTGTTGTTCGAAGCGATCTGAAGATCTCCCGAAATAATGTCTAGCGTACAATTTGTCTGTACCGTTTGCTTTACTTGTTGTATAGAATGATTTCCTGAACGATTAAAATTGATTAATCCGTTTCTTGCAAAGTTTAAATTACCATAAACCAATCCAATGCCTGGTTTTGTCATTGTAATTGAACCGTAACCGCTTATGGTATAATTAGGCGATTTAACATTGATGATCAAATTTAAAGTTGGAGGAGTCGTCGTACAATTATCGTAGGTAATTGTACCGCCAGATTGATTGAAGTCGCCGGTAGCATCATCATTCGAATTAATATTCACTGTAATGGTCGATGAAGCAGGTAATTCATCTGTTACGGATTTATGCAGGTAAAATTCTCCACCGGTCATAGTGTAGCCTCCAAGAATGTTGAAAGTAGTTGTTGTACAATCTCCACCTTTTACAGCAAGTGACCCACCTGAAATTATCAGATTTCCGTTGAGAATACCTGTGAAGGTTTGTGAAAACCCAGATAAATAAGTGTTGCCGCCGCTTATTGTCAGGTTTCCGGAAATGGTCAGTACTACATTGTGTCCATTCGGCGTTAATGAACCGGAAACAGAATTAAAACTGTTGTTCCCTTCAGAAATTGTCAATGAACTCAGAGAAATAGTTTCACTACCTAATGAACGACTCGACACAAATGTTCCTGTAACTCCTGAAATTGTAAAAGCTCCTGTTATGCTTAATGTGAGTGAAAGATTATTCAGATCAAATCCGGTTGATACTAATCCAATGAAAGTAAATTCATCACTTGTATTGGTATAGTTGATTGAACATGCTCCATTGATCGTTACAGTTCCAACAGATCCTGCATTGTTGGAGTTATAGAAACATGAAAAGAATCCACCTGTATATTCTATACTTCCTGCAATGAATGCAAGTCCACCTGCATTTGAATAAATTGTATTCTCACTTCCCCTGAATACACCACCCGACATTGTCAATGCACCACTACAGTTGAAAGTTAATGTTCCGCTGCCTGATAAGATACCTGCAAACTTTCCGCCGTTAATGGTGAATTGCGATGTAGCTAAGCTCAGGTTCCCAGCTCCTGAATCGACCAAAGCAACACCTTGTCCATATCCTGTTCCACTGTTCAATACTGTAAAAGTAGAAGAAGTTACAATAGTATTTCCCGCAGATCGGTTGGCTCTGAAAAAATCTGTAGGAACAGTTGAATTAAATAAAAATGCTGTGCCAATTATCAGTGAATCAATAGAAGCATTCTGCATATAATTTTGTCCTGAAAACTTGCCTTGAGTATGAGTTAGATTTCTTCCCACTCTCAATGTAAAAGCTCCATTTGTATATGCTCCGTTTACTGATGTATTGCCGGCAATGTTCAAATCACGGGTAATGGCAATTCTGATCTTGGCAACATTTGAATCACCGTATGCAAAATAGATCGAACTATTTCCATTCAGTGTCATATCGTTCGTTACTGTAAATGTTCCTATGCCTTTGTACTGCTGGCCG
>JAYUWA010000338.1:0-1613 GCA_043753795.1 Bacteroidota bacterium
CCGGAAATTTCTCAGGACATGCAATTATCAAAGATACGTACAAAAATCTCTCGTATTATCCGCATTGGGAAGGGGATAATTTTTATCTGACAGAATTCAGATTATCAGGAAAAGATACTACATACATCAGAAAGGAAAAGATCAATTACATTGTTGGATCCGGTCAACACACCAATTCGCATATGATAGATGTGAATGGATACATTTATCAGGCGCCGGCAACCTACTATACTCAATCCGGAAAATGGGATCTACCACCGGGTTATGAAAACGGATTCAACAATCGCTTCAATCGATTGATCGAACTGGAATGCATGTCATGCCATAATGCACATCCGGAAACGGTGTTAGGTTCTGCAAACAAATTTGTCAATGTCCCTTCAGGAATTGATTGCGAGCGTTGTCATGGACCGGGTGGAAAACATCAGATTGAAATGCTGGAAGGAAGAACGGTTGATGTAAAATATGAGATCGATTATTCAATTGTAAATCCTGCGAAACTTGATATCAACCGTCAGATGGATGTTTGTCAGAGGTGTCACGTTCAGGGAAACGCCGTATTAATGAAAGACAAATCTTTTCTTGACTTCAAGCCGGGAATGCATTTATCGGAAGTCATGAATATTTTTATGCCTGTCTACAAGGGCGATGATGATCAGCATATCATGGCATCCCATGCTGAAAGAATGAAATTAAGCAAGTGCTTCACTGAATCGTTGAAGATTGCAGAAGCCGGCAATTCAAGTGTCAAAACATTGGAACCTTATAAGAATGCAATGACTTGTGTTACATGTCATGATCCGCATGTTAGTGTAAAATCGACAGGAAGTGAAAGTTTTAATGCAGCATGTAAAAGTTGTCATACAAACGATTCAAAGCACGTGTCCACAAATAAAAATCCATTGATTACAGCAAGCGATTGTATGGAAGATCCGAAGAAGCGCGCATTGAAGTCTGATAACTGTGTTAGTTGTCATATGCCCAAGAATGGGACTATCGATATTCCGCACGTCACAACGACCGATCATTGGATTCGTAAACCCGTTACACGAACCGATAAAGAGCAAATCCGTGAATTTGTAAGACTCGCCTGTATCAATAATCCGGAAGTCGATACTCGCTCAAAGGGAATAGCATATCTATCATATTATGAGAAGTTCGTTGCAAACAAAGTCTTTCTTGATTCTGCCAAACGCTATATTAACGATAACACTCAACAGGACATTATTGCAAATTTTAATGAATTGATCCGCTGGACATTTTTGAAAGGAGATTATACCGGATTAGTAAGTTATGTGTCCAAGCATGGAAATGCTTTAAAGGCTTTAAACAAAAAGTCATATTCCAATGATGACGCCTGGACAGCTTACCGTATTGGTCAGGCCTTTGAACAGTTAGGAGATAAAGCCGTTGCAGATGTCTATTTTACAAAGGCAAGTGAACTTGCGCCATATTATCCGGACTTTAGATTAAAACTTGCGGATCTGCAATTTGAGACCGGGCAGTTTGAAAAGGCAGGAAGTAATTACAGGTTTATAATATCGGAGAATCCGAGGTTTGCCTCAGCATATGTGAATTATGGCTTTTTAGAATTGAGCGTAAATAAGGACGAT
>JAYUWA010000339.1:0-5160 GCA_043753795.1 Bacteroidota bacterium
CGAAACCTGCCGTGAAGGCTAAAGCGAAAAAGGCTGCAGTTAAAAAAGCTGCCGTAAAGAAAAAACCTACAGCTTCAAAAGCCGGTAAACCAACAGCGAAGAAGAAGTCGCATGCGGTATCGAAATCGAAGAAATCAGCGGTAGTATCGAAGTCGAAGAAATCTCAGGTAGTAGCGAAGAAATCTCCTGTTAAAAAAAGTGCAACTTCTGCGTCAAGTAGAAATGCACAGGCTGTCACAAAAGGCAAATCTGCTCCGGCACAAAACAAGAAATCACAGTCAACTACTAAATCTAAGTCCACCTCTTCTCAAAGTCCGGTAAATAGAAAACCGACTATAGCTGAAAAGAGACTTTCAACTAAGAGACCTTCAGAAAAAAATCCTGAGGAGATTAAGCCAATAGAAAAGAAACCGATCAGTAAAAAACCTTTTGAAAATTCATCTGATTCGGAAAATGGACAATCTCGCAAATCAAAAAGGTCTGAACCCTTTGAATCAACTGCCCCTGATACTGAAATTCATGGAGAAGACGAACACTTCATTCCTGAAGAAGGCAACGCTCCTCCCGTTACACCCGAAAAAGCCCGCATTGTAGAAAATATTTTTCATCACCGTGAAGAAGTAGCATTGAAACAAGAAAACAATAAAGCGTTACTTGCAACGAGTTCAAGAAAGAATTTGAGAAGAACTTACCGGATGCGAGGGGGAAGATAATTTTAATTAATAATTAATAATGAATAATAGCTACTGTTCAAACGAATATTTGTTTTGAAGGTAGTTGCCTTTATTCATTATTAATTATTTTATAACCACCTGCGCCGTTTGCCGACTTCTTTGCTCCAGTAAAATAGTTTTCCCTTTCGTCAAAGCATCAATCGTTGAAGCAAAGTAATGCCTGACGGTAACAAGTTTCAGATCTTCATTGTAAAGTAGGCGGAAATCTTTTTTCAATGCTTCGATCAGTCCGGGGATCTTGTATTTGTCGTTGTCGACGCAGACGGAAAAACTGACAGCGGAATTTTGCATCAGGTTTATTTTTATGTCATGCGCTGCGAAGATTCCGAAAATTCTACTGAGGGATTCTTCGGCGATGAAGGAAAAGTCTTTCGATGAAATGGAAAACAGGATCTGATCGAATTTGTAAATGAAACATGGAACCAACGGTTTTGTTGCATGGTAATTTCCTATGCTTGTACCTTTGTCTTGTGGTGCTTTAAAAGAACAGACGCGAAGTGGAATGTTTTTATTCTCTAATGGTTTTATTGTCTTCGGGTGTATGACTGTTGCGCCATAGTACGTCAATTCAATAGCATCGTGATAACCGATCTGTTCCAGTTTCATTGCATCATCCGATAACTTCGGATCGGCACTCATTACTCCGGAAACATCTTTCCATACAACCATTTCCGTAGCGTCGTTGCAGAAAGATAAAATCGCTGCTGTATAATCGGATCCTTCGCGGCCTAATGTAGTTGTGAAATTTTCTGATGTCGCTCCAATGAATCCTTGTGTGATGATAAAATTCTTTTTTTCAAACAAAGCAGGAATTTTTTCTGCAATCAATTTCCCGGTAAGATCGTAGTTTACTTTTGCTTCTCTGTAGTTATTGTCTGTCTGTAAAACATCGCGGATATCCAGCCATAAATTATCGATTTTGTTTTCATTCAAATACGCACTCAAAATTCGTGTTGAAATTAATTCTCCATGCGAAACGATCTGATCATAATAAAATCCATACGGACGAGTCGGCTCTTCTTCTATGATCCAGTCGATCTCTGTATATGAATTCTGTACTTCACCGCGCACATCATGATTAGGTGCGAATCCAAGGTTGTCGATAATTTTAGTGTGAAATGACTTCACTTCTTCTATCAAACCCTGAAGTTCATCCGACTTGTTGACATAGGCCTTAGTCACTTTTTCCAAAGCATTCGTCACCTTTCCCATAGCGGAAATGACAACAATGATTTTTTCTTTCCGGAACATCGTCAAGATCTGTCCAACATTCTTTACAGAGTCAGCGTCTTTTACGGATGCTCCACCAAATTTGAAAACTCTCATTTTTAAACAAATAATAAATGTAATTCATATGCGACCCCTCTGGGGTCGGGGGGACCTTTAATTTTTTTTCTACCAATATTTGATCCCTATGGGATCAGTGGGAATTTTTGATTCAATTTTCAACATGGATGTTTTTATATTCTTCGATCTGTCTTTCCGTCATCTTACAATCCCACCATTCCGTTTCAATCGAAGCCCCAAGTCTCTTATAAAAATCAACCGCAGGTGTATTCCAATCTAACACTTGCCAATGCGCTTGTTTGGCACCAATCTTTTTTGCTTCTGCTATGTATGCGTCGAATAATTTTTGCCCGATACCTTGGCTGCGCATTTTTTCTGTTACGATCAGATCATCCAGATATAATCCACGGCCTTTCCATGTCGAGTATTTAATAAAGTATACTGCAATGCCTACAATTTCATTGTCAACTTCTGCTACATGAAAACCGAAAACCGGATTTTCTCCAAAGCCGTCATTCTCCATATCAGCAATTGTATTGGTAACTGCTTCCGGAGCTTTTTCAAAAAGCGCAAGTTCGTTGACCAGACGGAAAACTGACGGGAGATCGGATTTAATTCCTTTGCGAATATTCATTTTAATATAGACTACGAACACGGATCGTGCTCTTTACTTTTTTTAATTCTTCCAATACACCTGGTGAAGTGCTCTTGTCAATGTCAAGTACAACATATCCGATCTGATTATTCGTCTTCAGGTATTGCCCGAGAATGTTCACATTCATTTTCGAAAGTAAACCATTGATCTCACTCAATACTCCCGGAACGTTCTTGTGAATATGTAACAAACGATGAGTTTCTGATAGCACAGGTAAGCTTAACGCAGGAACAGACAACGATCCGTTACTTGAACCTGTTTCAAGAAAACTGATGAGCTTATTTGCAACATCCAATCCGATATTTTCCTGTGCCTCTTGTGTGGAACCGCCAATGTGTGGTGTAAGAATAACATTGGGCAAACCTTGTATCGGTGATTCGAATTTCTCCAGATTGTTTTTCGGTTCGTATGGAAAAACATCAACTGCAAGTCCACGGAGATGATTGCTTTCAATTGCTTTTTTAGCAGCATCAAGATCGATAACAGTACCACGACTGTAATTGATAAGCATTGATCCGGCTTTCATCTTTTTCAGATTACTTTCATTGATGAGATTTTTTGTTGTCGGTAATTCCGGAACATGTAATGTAACGATATCTGAATTATGCAAAAGTTCATCAAGCGAACGTACGGATGTTGCATTTCCCAAACTGAGCTTTGCATCGATATCATAAAAGATCACTTTCATTCCCATATTCTCTGCAAGTACTGATACCTGCGAACCAATATGTCCGTACCCGATAATGCCTAAAGTTTTACCGCGGACTTCATAACTATCTGCGCTGTCTTTCATCCATTTTCCATGATGAGCTGCATCGCTTTTCTCAAAAACGCGACGCATCAGATTGATACAATGTGCAATTACTAATTCAGCAACGGATCTTGTATTTGAAAATGGTGAATTGAAAACAGCTACACCATTCTCAATCGATGAACTCATATCGATCTGATTTGTTCCAATGCAATATGCACCAACAGCGATCAAACGGTTTCCTGCTTCAATGATCTTTTTAGTTAATTGTGTCTTCGAACGGATCCCAAGTAAATGCACATCTTTGATCTTTTCACAAAGATCATCTTCACTCATTGCGCCTTTTACAACTTCAATATCACTATAGCCGTGATCCTTGAATAATTGCAAAGCGGCCGGATGAACGCCTTCCAGCATGAGGATCTTGATCTTCTCTTTTGGGAAACTGGTTTCTCTATTCATAATTAATCGATTCCTGTGGTGGTGGCGAAGATAATGATTCGCCCTTTGGTTAAGATAAGCAGGATTAAAATCGTTTCATTTCCGTTTTTTATAACTTTTAATTGACTAAAATGCCTGATTTTCAAGAGTTACGTGGCGAATGTTGCTTCTTTTTCAAAGGATTCAATTTCAAATGTTAGTTTTGCAACAAGAACGCCATAAGAAATGAACAAAGTTGTAACCCTCGGTCAGTTTATTATTGAAAGACAAGCTGATTTTCCATACGCAAAAGGTGAATTGTCGCGCTTACTCCGTGATATCGGAATTGCCGCAAAGATTGTAAACCGTGAAGTAAACAAAGCCGGATTGGCTGATATTTTGGGTGAATATGGAACGATCAATGTGCAAGGTGAATCGGTAAAAAAACTAGATGTATTTGCTAACGAACAATTTATTGCTGCGTTAAGTGCCGGTGGTGAAACTTGTGCTGTAGCTTCCGAAGAAAACGAAGGACTTGTGCAGGTTGATAGCGCAGTGAGTAAAAATGCAAAGTATGTCGTTTGTATCGATCCGCTGGATGGTTCTTCTAACATCGATGTGAATGTTGCCATCGGTACTATCTTTTCCATCTATCGCCGGACTTCATTTTCAGGAACCGTTGAAGAGAAAGATTATCTGCAAAGAGGTGTTGATCAAATTGCTGCCGGATATATTATTTACGGCTCCTCAACCATGCTTGTTTATACAACAGGAAAAGGAGTGAATGGATTTACACTCGATCCAAGTATCGGTGAATTCTGTTTATCGCATCCTGATATGGTTTGTCCGCGTAATGGAATTATTTATTCTATCAATGAAGGAAACTATGTTCACTTTCCGGATGGAGTAAAACAGTACATTAAATTTTGTCAGGTTGAAGAAGCAAAAACTTCCCGTCCATATTCATCACGCTATATCGGCTCACTGGTTGCCGACTTTCACAGAAATCTTTTAAAAGGCGGAATTTTTATTTATCCGTCGACATTAAAATCTCCTAAAGGAAAATTGCGTTTGCTTTACGAATGTAATCCGCTTGCTTTTATTATTGAGCAAGCAGGAGGAAAGGCTTCGAACGGTTTCAGAAGAATTGTTGAATTACAGCCTACATCATTGCATCAGCGTACTCCTTTATTTATAGGTTCTTCGGATATGGTGACGATGGCCGAGGAGTTTATGGCGAAGTACTCGCAGGTGGAAGCCAAGTAGTTTCTTCGTAGTCATCTTTTCGACTTTTATAAGGTCAAAGGTCAAGG
>JAYUWA010000340.1:0-5158 GCA_043753795.1 Bacteroidota bacterium
GTAATGACCTTGATGAGCAAACTTCGGAGATTCAATGCAACTCTATCCTTTTTTCAAGCATTCCGCAAACTAACTTTTGCACTTCATGCTGAATGACTACGACTTTTGAGACATAAATCAGTGTTTTAGACGTATAAAAAGATTAACTTGCTTCCGTTGCAAATAATTTTATCCTATGAATTCAAGTAAGAGATTTTTTCTGTTATACGTAATCTTCTTATTTCTCTTTGCATGTGAGAAAAAGCAGCAAAAAATTCTGCCAACCTTTGAAGCCATAACCGAATCTGTTTATGCTTCAGGAATTGTGAAAAGTAAAAATCAGTATCAGGTATATTCAACTGTGAATGGTTTGCTGGATGAGATTATTGTCAAAGAAGGAGAAGTTGTAAAGAAAGACCAGCCGATTCTGAAATTGTTGAATGAATCTTCGAAGCTGAACACCGCAAATGCAAAACTTGCAGCTGAACTTGCAGATAAGAATATCAATGGCGACAAATTAAATGAATTGATTGCAAACCTGGAATTTGCAGCATCAAAATTGAAAAATGACTCCATGCTTTTCGTCAGACAAAAGAATTTGTATGGACAGCAAATCGGAACATTAACTGATTTGGAACAACGAGAATTGGCATTCGCTAATTCTCAAACAAATTACCATTCAACAAAAGTAAGATATGAGGATGCTAAAACTCAAATTAATTATGCTTCAAGACAAGCTAAGAATAATCTCAGCTTGAGTGCAAATATTCAAAATGATTTTGTAATAAAAAGTGAAACGGATGGCCGCATCTATAGTATTTTAAAAGAAAAAGGTGAGCTGGTAAACACTCAAAGCCCGATTGCTATAATTGGATCAGCTGATGATTTTGAGCTGGAATTACAAATTGATGAATACGATGTGACAAGAATTGAAATGGGACAAAAAATCTTGTTGAGTCTGGATAGTTATAAAGGAAAAGTGTTTGAGGCGATCGTCAGAAGCGTAGATCCAATTATGAATGAGCGCACCCGGTCATTTAAAGTGGAAGCAGATTTTGTACTCAAGCCGGAAGAATTGTTTCCTAATCTGACAGTGGAAGCGAACATCGTTATTCACACAAAGGACAAAGCCTTAACTATTCCAAGAGCATATTTGATAGAAGATCAATTTGTGTTAAATGAGAAAGGGGAGAAGCTGAAAGTTGAAGTTGGATTGAAAGACTATAATAAGGCTGAGATCATAAGTGGAATTTCTTCGTCAGACTTTATTTATCTTCCTGCTAAATGAATCTCAATTTAATCTTTAGCATTTCTACATCGCTTTTACTGGCCAGGTTAAAACAGAGTGTAGTGGCAGCAATAGGAGTAACGTTTAGTATAACAATGTTTGTGACCTTGCTAAGTTTTATGACTGGTCTGAACAGCATGCTTGATGGTTTGATACTCAATCGCACTCCGCATGTACGTATGTTCAATGATATTAAACCTTCCAAGGTGCAACCTATTGATGCTTCGCCGGAATTTGAAAATGCATATAATTTTATCAGTTCAATTAAATCAGGGGGCGGGAGGAAAGAAATTTATAACAGTGGAGCAATTATGCATCAAATAAAAAGCGATGAGCGTGTTCTCGGACTCTCACCGAGGATCAATGCTCCGGTGTTTTTTAATGATGGTGCAATTGAGATCACGGCTTCAATCAATGGTGTGGATGTCGAATCAGAAACAAAACATTTTCACTTTGATGAGTATGTTACTACCGGTAATCCCATCGACCTGAAAAATGTCTCAAATAGTATCATACTTGGAAAAGCACTAGCACAGAAAATGTTAGTGAATATTGGAGATGTTGTTCAATTGACAACCGTTCAAGGTGAACGATTCCCATTGAAGGTAGTTGGATATTTTGAATCAGGTCTTCTTGATTTCGATAAGACACAGGCTTATTCTTCCATAGGCACAGTTCAGAAGTTATTAGGTAAAGACAAAAGTTATGTTACCGATCTGCAAGTTAAGTTAAATGACATATTGCAGGCGCCTGCTGTTGCTAAGGAATATGCTGAACTTTTTCAAACCGATACGGAAGATATACAGACAGCTAATTCGCAATTTGAAACAGGTAGCCGTGTGCGTTCAATTATTTCTTATGCAGTTGGAATAACACTTCTCATCGTTGCTGGATTTGGTATTTACAATATTCTAAACATGATGATCTTCGAAAAAATGGAAGCGATTGCCATACTTAAGGCCACAGGGTTTTCAGGTAAGGATGTGAAGCGAATATTTCTCACCATTGCAATGACAATTGGTTTGTTCGGAGGAATGGCCGGATTGCTTTTCGGTTTTCTGCTTTCATCATTGATCGATCAGATTCCGTTCAATACAGCAGCATTGCCGACAATTACGACCTTTCCCATTAATTACAATATTGTTTATTATTTCATTGGCGGAATATTTTCACTGATCACTACGTATTTCGCCGGATTTTTCCCTGCACGCAAAGCCGGAAAAGTGGATCCTGTCATAATTATAAGGGGAAAATAATTATGAGCGATATAATTTTAGAATCCAGAAATATCAATAAAAAATTTCACGATCCGGTTACTGTAAAGGTTTTAAATGAAATTAATTTCAAAGTCAGAAAAGGTGAATTCATTTCTGTTGTAGGAAAGTCCGGTTGCGGAAAATCTACATTGTTGTATATTCTTTCGACGATGGATACTGACTATGAAGGTGAATTACTCATCGATAATATTTCTATGTCCGGCAAAACAGAAAGTGAATTGGCGCAAGTGCGAAATGAAAAGATCGGATTTGTATTTCAGTTTCATTATTTGCTGAATGAATTTTCTGCATTGAAAAACGTTATGCTTCCCGGATTGAAGCTTGGAAAGTATTCAGAAGAGGAAGTTGAACATCGTGCCATGAAGTTGATAAAAAAACTCGGTATAGAGCAAGTTGCTCTGAAGAATGCTAGGCAATTATCCGGCGGAGAAAAGCAACGTGTTGCGATTGCACGTGCACTCATTAATGATCCCGCAATAATAATGGGCGATGAACCAACAGGTAATCTCGACAAAAAGAACAGTGAGGTCGTCTTTGATATTTTAAAACAACTGACTATAGAATTTAAACAAACGATGCTGATTGTAACTCATGATATTGAGTTTGCTTCTAAGACTCAGCGGGTGATTGAGATGGAGGATGGGAGGATTATAAAGGAGTAAAAGCTGTTTCATAAAACATAGAGAACATATCGTTCACAATGAGAACATGGATATTAAAGAATTTGTGAACCCATTCTGAACGATATGTTCTCTATGTTTGATTAATTTTTGAAACAAATCTATGCATGAATACCTTCCGCAATTTCTTCAATCATCTTTTCGCAGAATGCATGAAGGTCATCCGGTTTGCGACTTGTTACAAGTCCATTGTCGACAACAACTTCTTTGTCCATCCATTTTACTCCTGCGTTTGTCAGGTCAGTTTTTAAAGACGGCCATGAAGTCATTGTTCTGTTTTTTAGAAGTCCGGTTTCAATCAACAACCAAGGACCGTGACAAATGGCGGCAATTGGTTTCGATTCTTCCATAAAGTGTCGAGCAAATGCAACCGCATCCTTGTCCATACGCAAAGTATCCGGATTCATCACACCTCCGGGCAATACCAAAGCATGATAATCAGCCGCATTTACCTCGCTGAGTTTCTTATCGCATTTAGCAGCTTCGCCCCAACTGTGATCTTTCCATGTTTTTATTTCTTTCCCTGAAGGAGTAATTACATGCACATTTGCCCCCTCCTGAATAAGTGTTTTGTATGGAACTCTGAATTCAGAATCCTCTACGCCATCTGTCATCAGTATGGCTACGTTCTTTCCTTTTAATTTCATTTTGATATTGGTTTTAAATAGAAACTATATAATATACGTGCCATACAATGGCATGAAAATTTACCCTCGTAATAAAAAAATCCCAATCATGCCCAATGTCAAACTTTCATCATCAACCGATCATCACCAACATCATCTTCATTACCAGGAAGCCGGTTCCGGTAATCCTGTCATTTTAATTCATGGCTGGCCACTCACCAGTATTATGTGGGAATATCAGATTGATCATCTTGTGCAAAACGGTTTTCGTGTGATTACTTACGACCGCAGAGGTTTTGGAGAATCGTGCAGACCGTGGGGTAATTATGATTATGATACATTAACGTCTGACTTGAATGAACTGATCACAGCTCTCAAATTATCTGATGTTGCACTTGTCGGGTTTTCAATGGGTGGAGGAGAAGTGGTACGCTACTTCAGTAAGTTTGGTGGAAAAGGTGTTACAAAGGCTGTGCTCATTTCATCCATCACTCCTTATATGTTAAAAACACCGGATAATCCCGATGGCGTTCCGCAGGAAACGTTCGATGGAATGCTTGCAGCCATGAAAGAAGACCGCATTGCATTTCTGGATGACTTTGGAAAAACTTTCTTCGGCGTTTCAATGCTAAACAATAACATCAGCGATCAGTCATTGAATTATTATCTGAATGTTTGTTCAGAAGCTTCTCCACATGCTACAATAGAATGTGCAAAAAGTTTTTCGTCTACTGATTTCAGAGGTGAGATGGCTGCCGTCACAGTTCCGACTTTAATTATTCACGGCGACAAAGACGAAACAATTCCGATTAAACCAACTGCATTGGAAGCGACAAAAGTTATAAAGAATAACAAGCTTATCGTTTATGAAGGAGAACCGCATGGGATTTGGTTTACGCAAAAGGAGAGATTGAATAAAGATCTGGTGGACTTTTTAAAGTCTTAATTTTATCGAAATTTATTTAACTACAACAAGTTTTTTGCTATCAATAAAATTTCCAGATTGATTTGTGGCTATAACGAAATATATTCCATTTAATAAATTAATTGTTGAAAAATCTTCGTTGTTTTTGACATTTTCCAAATGAGAAATTAATTTTCCATATTGATCAAATATTTCTAAATTAATTTTTTCATTTGCATTAGGACCTGAAATTGAAAAATAATATGTTGAAGGATTGGGAAAAATTGAAATCACAGAAGTGGTTTGATTAGATTCAGGGACTTCAAGTGTAATTGAATTCATCCAAACGCTTTTCGATCTGGAACCGGAAAATAATTTGTTATTGCAAATTGCAATCGTACTTG
>JAYUWA010000341.1:0-1606 GCA_043753795.1 Bacteroidota bacterium
ATGGCCATTCTCATTTTGCATTTGCAGGATGGATCACACAGGCATTAATGACGTTAATGGTTTCTTATCTTTTTGTCAGTGGACAAACTGCTGCATTTAAGAAATATAGAAATCTTCTTGTACTCAACCTGATCACGGCATATGGAATGTTGATTTCCTTTCCACTACAGGGTTATGGTTTTTTTGCAATTGTCTTTTCTACACTTTCTATTTTTGTTTCTTATGGATTTGCATTTTCATTCTGGAAAGATCTGAATGATTTGAAAAATGAAAGAATAAGTAAATGGTGGTTTAAAGGATCACTCATCTTTAGTGTGATTTCGTCCATTGGACCATTTTCACTTTCATATATGATGGCGACAAATAATCTGCATGAAAAGTGGTATCTCGCAGCAATATATTTCTTTCTGCATTTTCAATACAATGGCTGGTTCTTTTTTGCATGTATGGGATTATTGATTCATCGTTTGGAGTTGATGGGGATTCGTTCAGAAAAACTCAAATCGAGTTTTATTTATTTTTTTGCGGCATGTATTCCCGCATACTTTTTATCAGTTTTGTGGATTCCGATTCACACTGTAGTTTATATAATTGTTATTCTTTCAGCACTAGCTCAGTTTTATGGCTGGATTCTTTTTCTGAAAGCCATTCGAATGCACAAGGAAAGTTTGAAGTCCGGTTTAGAAAAGTCGTCTCGGATATTGATGATTGCAGCCGGAATTGCATTAACGATAAAACTGTTATTGCAGATCGGTTCAACACATCCACAGTTGAGTCAGATTGCTTTTGGATTCAGACCCATAGTGATCGGATATTTGCATCTTGTTTTACTTGGAATGATCACATTATTCATCATTGGCTATGCAATTTCACAGAATATTATTCAAATGACAAAAAATGCTCGAGTCGGAATCATTGTTTTCGTTTCCGGAGTGGTAGCAAATGAACTCATATTAATGCTGCAAGGAGTGCAGGCCATGCAAAACGAAAGCATACCTTTAGTACATTATTATCTCTTCGGAATTGCTTTGGTTATGTTATCCGGAATTGTGACCTTGGTGACAACGCAGTATTCAAAAGGATTAAGGAATGAATGTAAAAAATCCCGGTAAATTATGGCATCACCAATTAAAAGACATATTTCTCTCCAGCCTTTGAGCCGCGATCATCATGATGGTTTGCTATTGAAATGGAAGATCAACAAAGGTATTTCAAAAGGAGTTGATGCTGTCCGGATCCAGAAGTATGTTGATTGGTTTTTTAAGGAGCATCTCATCCCTCATTTTCGAATTGAAGAGGATCATTTATTTTCAATTGACAAAGAGAGTAGTTCTGTTAAACAGGCGCTTTTGCAGCACAAAGAGTTGATTTCAATTTTTAATGTAGAAGTTAAGGATGCAGAGACTTTAATTAAAATCGGCGACTTACTTGAAGAGCATATTCGTTTTGAAGAACGTGTTTTGTTTAATGAACTTCAAACGAAAGCCACAGAATTAGAATTGAAAGAGATCGAAGCACTGCATAACAAGGGAGTTTCGTGCGATCTTGTAGAAGATAAATTCTGGATGTGAATTGTGTGAAATAAAACACAAGAACACAAGTTCAC
>JAYUWA010000342.1:0-5151 GCA_043753795.1 Bacteroidota bacterium
GTTGGAAATATAGAAAAAACCCAATATTTTATAAAGCTTATGACTTCACTTGATACAGATAGACTCGATAGAAAGCTTGAAAACAGGATTTACTTTTTCTTCATTATTAATTTATTCGCACAAAATAAATCACAGGAAGCAATTGAACATTTAGCCAAGTTAAATTTTAATTCTAAGCAAGATGGAAGTTTAGATTTAGAAAAAATAATACTTCAACTTATGATTTCAATAGATTTAGAATTGTTCGATAAGCTTGATAATATGTTGGAGGTAATTCGTAAGAAACCACTTTCGAAAATTTCTAGTAATTTGCTTCCATTCTCAATTAAATCTATAATTCATCTTTTTAATGCACTTAAAAAAGTTGGTTATAACTTTAACTTATTGCAAAAAAAGGAAATTAAAATTTTTGAAGATTTGGAAAGTTCCTGTCAAATGAAAGGAGATTTTCTAATCCCCTTCACCCCCTGGTTCAAATCAAAACTAAAAAACGTACCTTACGATCACTCTGCTGCGATGCGCGAAATGAGGAGAAATTTTAAGGCTGAAAAATATGAGATGGCTTAGACGGACGAGGGAAGTTCGGTTTGTGATATTGATAATTGTGAGCATGGCGCTCTTCGCTTTTATTGGAGAGCAAGAGGATAGTTTTAATCTGCGGTTGAGAAAGCATATGACTGTCCAAACGGACAGTCTGCTTTATGAAGTTAAATTACTTTCCAAGTTAGGTAAGGCCAAACAGATCGATATTGAAAAAACTAAAACTGTTTTGGCTGATTGCCGAAACAGATACAAGCGCATTGAAGCGATACTTGTTTACTTTTTTCCGGGAGAGGCTTTCCGGCTTAACAAACCGGTGATTCCGGCTATTGAAGAAGACGACGAGATCTCGCCGCCGGTTCCTTACAGCGGCTTTCAGTATATTGAAAATTTGCTGCATTCTGATAGTCTTGCTTTTCAACGAAAATTATTGAACAATACTATTGATGAAGTCTATTCATTAATGAGCAACCTTCCGATCGCATATTCGCAATTTACTTTCGATGAGCGCAGCGTATGGGAATCAATTCAAATGCAACTCGTCAGACAATTTATGCTTGGCTTCGCAGAATTTGAAACTGCCGATAGTCAGAATGGAGTAGTGGAGTCCGCATATGTGCTCGATGGATTCAAAGAACTCATTTCTTCTCTTTATCATGATGCCGCTGAAAACAAAGTCGCTGACTTAAAAAGTTTTTTCAGTGAAGTTGATAGGTCGGTTGACAGATTAACTAAATATAAAAAGGACGCTGTAGATTATTTTCAGTTCTACAGTGAATATTATAACGACTTAAGCGGGTCTTTGTCAAAATTGCGGGATGTTATGTTAAGTGAGAATAATCTCTACATCACATCAGCAATAAATTTTCAAAACCGATCCATCTTTGATCCACATGCATTCAACAGCTATTTCTTTCTACCCGGGAAAACTCATGCGAATCAGAAGGAGGTAGCGGAGTTAGGAAGAATTTTGTTTTTCGATCCTGCTCTATCTGCAAACAGTTTACGTTCATGTGCTTCTTGTCATCAGCCCGGCAAAGCATTTACTGATGGACTTCCGATAAGTCAGTCGTTCGAACCGGGGAAGTTCCTTACCCGAAATGCTCCAACAATTATCAATTCTGTTTTGCAGCGAAGACTATTTTATGATGGCCGCGCATTTACTTTTGAAGATCAGGCAGGACGTGTTATGAGTAATCCGCTTGAAATGCATAATGACTTTCATACTGTCGCCGGAAAATTGGTTCACTCCAAAGAATATAGAGACCGTTTTAAATCTGCTTTTGCAGGTACCGAAGACACAGCAGTTACCGGACGATCAGTTCTGATTGCAATTGCAGAATATGAACGAACGCTGATCGGCATGAATACCAAATTCGACAAAGCGATCAGCAATCGCGAGAACGAAATGAATGCAGATGAGATCGCAGGCTTCAATATTTTCATGGGCAAAGGTGCTTGCGGTTCATGTCACTTTTTACCTCTGTTCAATAGCCTTGTTCCGCCGGTTTATGTAGAAACAGAATGGGAAGTAATTGGTGTTCCTTCCGCCAAACTTTCAAATCCACGTGAACTGGATGATGATGTCGGTAGATATGCAATCATACCTGTCGATATTTTTAAACATTCATTCAAAACACCCGGACTAAGAAACATTGCACTAACAGCGCCTTATATGCACAACGGTGTTTTCAATACGCTCGATGAAGTGATCGATTTCTACGACAGAGGTGGTGGGAAGGGTCTAGGTATAAATGTTGAAAATCAAACTTTATCCGATGAACCACTCAATCTAACTCCGACAGAAAAATTTCAACTGAAAGCTTTTTTAGAAACACTCAACGATACGATTTCCCTCAATGAAATTCCTAACCGATTACCGGAGTTTGAGGATAATGAATTGTTGAATCGGAGGAAGGTTGGGGGGGATTATTAAATTGTTCAAGGTTCAAGGTTCAAGGTTCAAAGTTCAAAGTTGGCTTCGTAGGTGGCTACGAAGATAACTTTGAACTTTGAACTTTGAACCTTGAACTTCAAAATGGTCTATTCAAAAAAAGTTACAATCCCAATATCCAGATCATACAAGCCGCCAATGATCTTGATCTCACCGGATTTTTCGAGTTCTGCAAGGAGAGGACTTTGTTCTTTTATTTTTTTAACTGTAAGATGAACATTGTTAGTCGTCACATTATTCATGAAGACTCTGTTATTTCCATTTCGCTCAACTTTTGTAGTAGTTTCAAGTTGAATGGCAGGTTTAATTTTGTTTAAAAGAGTGGTAATGTTACCAAGAACAATATCATTACACGCATATTCAATCGCTCCGCATTTCGTATGTCCTAAAACCACGATAAGTTTAGATCCGGCGATTTTACATGCGAATTCCATACTTCCCAAAATATCTTCGTTAAGAATATTTCCTGCAATTCGGATACTGAAAATATCTCCTAAGCCCTGATCGAAGATCAACTCTGCAGATGTACGTGAATCAATGCAACTCAATATTGCAGCGAAAGGAAATTGTCCGGATGAAGTGACGTTTACTTGCTCTAAAAGATCTCTGTGAGCTTTGATATTATTTACAAAACGTTCGTTGCCTTCCTTTAAGATCTCGAGCGCATGCTCGGGAGTCAGTATATTTTGCGTTTCTTTTGTGTGTGCCTTCATATACTAGTAAGTAATATTTTATTGCAATATACTAATTCTTATTATTCGTAAAATTCAATTTCTTCTACAAAAAATACACAACTTATCAAGAGTCAGAATTTATTGTGCAATTACAGTGTCAAAAGAAGTAGAATATCCGCCCCAAACTCCTAGTCCGCCGACAATATTAGAATTAACCGGTTGTGGTGAACCAAATGGATTTCCATTAGAAGAGACCTGCGACTCTTCAGTCCGCCAGAATTCAAAATGCCCTCGATCGATCGTACAGAATTTTACTACAATTGTATCGCCTCGTTTAAAATAGAATCTTTCATCGTTATCATCATCTTCTTTATCGGAACCTGCAAAGGTTCCACGGGGAAAACTCAGATCAAAACTTTTTCCATTGATATAGCGATCTTCAAATACTGACCCGCCTATAGGTGGATAGAATGTTGAATCTTTCTGCTTACCACTTTCGTCGCCATAAGTATACTGATTGATCCTTCTTGCAAAAAAACGATAGCAATTTCCGAGTGTATCAGGATCTGATAAATGCGCCCAAAGCAATCCCAATGAATCTCTTTGTCCGTCAACTTTCCACCATGTGCTGTCAAAACCAATTGGTTTAGGGATATCTGTTTCCGCAGTAAGCGTTTTGCCTTCAGCAATTACTTTCAGTTTGTAAGTTTTTCCGGTCTCGCCGATAATTACGGATGAAGTATAAATTCCAAAACCGGGAATCTGTATCATCGTGTCGGTGATAGTCCCATTATCAATGATAACAGTCGCTCCTTGAATACTATTCTGTATTAGATTATTCACATTGATCTCTCCAAAGAAAGGAAGCGATTTAGTAAGCAATACAAATGGCGGTGTTCCTGTTTCAATATAACCTTCAACAACTATTCTTTCTTCAGTCTTTGGAATGTCGACGGTAACATTTTTCTCACATGCATAGAATGCAGAAACTACAAGTGAAAATATTGCCAGCGATATTATCGTTCTTTTTTTCATGATCAGAATTTGAAATTATAAGTAACACTAGGAATAATAGGGAAGAGAGAGATCTGTTTCGCCTGAATATTTACAACTCCATTCTCAACAGAGTTATCGAAATAAATGATATAAGGATTATATCGGTTATAGACGTTGAAAATGCTGAAGTTCCAGCTCGACTCAAATCGTTTTCGTTCTTTCCCTTTTAATGTCACACTTATATCACCACGATGATAAGGTGCAATCCTGTAATTGTTTCTTTGTCCACCATAATCTTGCACAATATCTCCATTACTCAACACATACAATCGCTCCGGAAAAGTATTCAGATTACCGGTTGCATAAACCCATATTGCGCCGATTGTAACTTTTTTACTTGCTTCGAATGTCAATACAACTGAAACATCATGTCTCCGGTCATATTTCGGATAGAATTCTTTTCCTAAGTTCAGATCAGGAAATTCTCTTTTTGTCCATGCAAGAGTGTACCCGATCCATCCGCTGAATTTCCCTTTCGATTTTTTTAGAAAGAGTTCAGCACCATAACTCCAGCCTTTTCCGAATACAAAAAAATTATCAAGGTTACCGTTTACCTGATTCTCCGGTAAAAAACCTTCTTCGTATTCGATCTGATTTTCCAGCGTTTTATAATACACTTCAAGAGAAGTTTCAAACATATTGTTTCTGAAATTCTTGAAATATCCTAATGCATATTGTGTACCGAACTGAGGTTTTACTCTGTCGGAAGAAGGAACCCACGTATCCGTTGGCAATGAAATTCCTGATAAAGATGCAAGATGGATGTACTGATAATTTTGCGAGTAAGATGCTTTTATCGAAGAACTTTCATTCAGAGCATAACGGACGGCAAAACGTGGTTCCACATTCGGATATGCTGCTACGCTTTCACCTGAACCATAATGAATCGTATCCGTCGGTAAATTTGTAATCGGATCATTGATGAAA
>JAYUWA010000343.1:0-1605 GCA_043753795.1 Bacteroidota bacterium
TTGTTGGATTCAAAGGGAATGGAGTAGTGATAGGAGTGTTCAATAATTACATTCTCGATGGTGCAAAACCGGAAGGCTTTGCCAAAGGTGAAGTAATGAAAGTGAATGCAGGCTCTAACAAAAAGGATTCGGCATATTGGGAGACTGTTCGTCCGATTCCTCTGACAAATGATGAAGCAATAGATTACCGGCGGCGCGACAGTGCGCAGGTTATAAAAGAATCAAAACCATATCTCGATTCGCTGGATAAAGTAAATAATAAATTTACAACCGGAGCATTACTCAAAGGATATTATTGGGACAATTCGTTTAAGCGCAGGTCGTACAGTGTAACATCGCCGTTACTCGAGACGGGTTTCAATACCATTGAAGGTTGGAATTCGAGAATAGACGGAACGTTTTATCAGTCGTATGGAGAAAATGAGGCAAAGGAGTTATCTGTAAATTCAACCATTCGGTATGGATTTTCAAATACTCATTGGAATGCTCACACATCAGTTGACTATCGCTTCAATAGAATGAAGAACGCTTCTGTTTCTGTAGATCTGGGAACCAATGTTCAGCAATTTAATACAGCAGAACCCATTTCACCTTTTATCAATTCTGTTTATACACTCGTCGCAGAAAAGAATTTCATGAAATTGTATGAGCGTCGATTTGCGGATTTTAGTTATAGAAGTGAAATTATCAACGGTCTTGACTGGCGCTGGAATATATCTTACGCGCAACGTGAAAGGCTTTCTAACAGATCAAATTATAAGCTGAGAGATATTGAAAACCGGGAATACAGTTCAAACATACCTACCACAATAGATGCAGAAGGAATTGGTTTTCGTGTGAATGAATCATTCACAATTGATCTGGAAACAAGAATAAGGTTCGGTCAGCAGTATATCAGTCGGCCGGAAGCAAAGTATAATCTTCGTTCAAAGTTTCCGACGATCAGAGTAGGTTATAAGAAGGCATTTGAAATTGCAGGAAGTGACGTTGATTATGATCTCCTCAGGTTACAACTCGATGATCAGATGGAAGTAGGTCTGCTCGGTCGTTTGAATTATAAACTAGTGTATCGTAAAATGGTTGGTGCAAAGAAAATTTTTGCAACTGATTATATTCACTTCAACGGAAATAAAACGGTGTTGTCAAATTTCAATCTGGATGAATTTAGAAATTTACCTTATTACGATTTCAGCACTCCTGATTACGGTTTTGAAGTTCATGCAGAGCAGAATTTCGGCGGATTTTTTCTTAACAAAATTCCATTGATCAGAAAGTTGAAGTTTAAGGAGATCATTGGTTTTCATTACTTACAGACAGACTTGTTGAAGAACTATATGGAATTTAGTGCCGGAGTAGAGAAGATCGGACTTTTCCGGTTCGAAGTTTATACTTCGCTCAGCGATGGAAAGCGTGGAACCTTTGGTATCATGGTAGGGTCTAAATTGAATCTGTCAAGGTAGAAATCATCCTTTAATCCATGAAATTCAATAATATAACTCGTTGTTCGAAATTCACCCTTCGACTTCGCTCAGGGACCGCTTCGACTTCGCTCAGGGACCGTGGGTTTTGGGCAGATATGTGTGAATTTTTTGCGAAGAAAATTCC
>JAYUWA010000344.1:0-5148 GCA_043753795.1 Bacteroidota bacterium
ACATTGTGAGTTCTACCCCTGAAGAAGTAGGATCATTTTTTGATCCGAGTAATGATAAGATCTATCGTCATCCGAATTTTTACAAAACACCGGGAGTAAATTTCGAATAACAAATCAGCATCAACAATTCTATTATGTCTGAACTAAATAAAAATATTGCCGAATACACTTTACGAATTGGAGACACAAGTTTGATACTTGGACAACGTCTTGGAGAATGGTGTGGACATGGGCCAATATTAGAGGAAGATATTGCGCTTACAAATATTTCACTGGATTTGATCGGACAAGCTCGTGCATTTCTGACTTATGCCGGAGAGAATGAAGGTTTGAATCGCAGTGAAGATGATCTTGCATTTTTACGCGAAGCAAGAGAGTATAAGAATAAATTAATGGCAGAACAACCAAATGGCGATTATGCTCAAACGATGATCCGTCAATTTTTCCTGAGTGTGTATCAATATTATTTCTTTACTGAACTCATGAAAAGTAAAGACGCTACGTTAGCTGCACTTGCTGAAAAATCGTTGAAGGAAGTTACTTATCATGTCAGACACAGCAGTGAATGGGTAATTCGTTTTGGTGATGGCACTAAGGAGAGTCATGTCAGAACACTTGAAGCAATCGATACACTCTGGAAATATACAGGTGATCTTTTTGAAACAAATCAAGTTGACTCTGATTTACAAAAAGCCGGCATTTCAGTTGACATGAAAATTGTCCGTGATGCTTGGGACAACAAAGTCCGTGAAGTTTTCGAAAAGGCAACATTGACAGTTCCTGAAGAAAGTTTTATGATTGGTGGAAGCATCAATGGATTGCACAGTGAACATCTCGGACATTTATTGTCGGAGATGCAAGTATTACCAAGGTCCTTTCCGGGCGTAGAATGGTAATCGAAAAATAAAAATGTTAAGTACAAAATTTTCCGTGAAAGAAATTTATGATCTGATAGCAGGGATTCCGGATCCTGAAATTCCTGTGATCACAATTGAAGACCTTGGAATTTTACGTGAAGTAAAAATCGAAGACGACAAGGTCAAGGTATTTATAACTCCGACCTACAGTGGTTGCCCTGCAATGAAAGCAATCGAGAATGACATAATTGATATTTTAAGAAAACACGATATTGAATCTTTTGAAGTAAAAACTGTTTTCGCTCCTGTGTGGACGACCGACTGGATTTCCGATGAAGCGAAAGAAAAATTACGCAAGTATGGAATTTCTCCTCCTGAAAAAAGTTCTACCGATAAAAATATTTTATTGAACAAACATGTTCGTTGTCCGCAGTGCAATAGTGAGAATACAGTTGTGATCAGTCAGTTTGGTTCGACAGCTTGTAAAGCACTTTATAAATGTCAGGATTGTCTGGAGCCGTTTGATCATTTTAAGTGTCATTGAACGGTGGGATTTGGGTTGATGTGTTTATGTCAAAGGTCAAAATTATCTGGATACTGCTTACAAGTTACAGCGGTATTGCTTTTTATTTTTTAAACACAAGTGCACTAAGTTCACAATAAGAACATGGAATACTTAGTGGTCTTATTGTGAGCTTAATGCTCTTAGTGTTTTACTTTTTTTCACCAACTTTTCTTCACTTGCCTTTAAACACCGGCTTCCGTTTTTCCAAAAAAGCATTTACCCCTTCATAGTAATCATCCGTTTGTCCGGCTTCGGCTTGGGTGATTTGTTCTTGTTGCAATTGGTTTTCGAAAGTATTGCTGAACGATTTATTCAATAGACGCTTTGTAAGTCCTAAGCCTTTTGTTGGCATTTCGGAAAGTGTTTTCGCAGTTTGAAAAGCGACTGTTTGCAATTCGGGATCATCAACAACTTTAAAGATCATTCCCATTTTCTCAGCATCTTCAGCAAGTACTTTATCGCCGAGCATCATCAGAGCAGTTGCTTTTTGGAAGCCGATCAACCGTGGTAAAGTGTATGTCCCGCCGCTATCAGGTACTAAACCAATTTTACTGAATGCCTGAATGAAACTTGCAGATTTTCCTGCATAAGTAATATCGCATGCAAAAGCAATATTTGCTCCGGCTCCTGCTGCAACACCATTCACTGCACAGACGATTGGTTTCTCAATCATGCGAAGAAGAATAACAATTGGATTGTAATGTTCAGCCACGATTTTTTCTATGCCTGGTCCGCTCGGATCAATAGCTTCAGAAAGATCTTGTCCTGCACAAAATGCTTTTCCTTCAGCAGTAATATAAATTGCACGGACGTTCTCATCCTTCTGTGCATTCTTCAGTGCATCTTGTAGTTCAAGAGCCATTTCACGGTTGAAACTGTTGAATTTATCGGGTCTAGTGAGAGTGATGCGTGCAACGCTGCCATCAATGGCGTAAGAGATTAACATATCACAAAACTAAAAATAATATCGTAATTCTAGATTAGAGATTCGTAATTTGAATTTGAGTATCGAAGATATTGGCATAAAAAAACCCGCTTACATGAAGCGGGTCTTTTTATCTTTTTGAAAAAGCATTACTTCACCTTTGCAGATAATTCAGCGCCGGCTTTGAATTTAGCCACACGCTTAGCAGCGATCTTGATCGGCTTACCTGTTTGTGGGTTACGACCATTGCGGGCAGAACGTTTAGCAACTGTGAAAGTTCCGAAGCCTATAAGAGCTACGCGCTCTCCTTTTTTCAATGTTTTAGAAGTCACATTCATAAATGCTTCTAAAGCACGAGATGCATCAGCTTTGGTAATTTTTGCTTCGGATGCCATGGCATCCACCAATTCAGCTTTGTTCATTTTACGCTAGTTTTTTGAGTGATTAATATTCAATTAGTGATTGATGAGTTAAAAGTATGTTGCACAGGAGGTTTCTACAATCTTTTGAGGTACAAATGTTAATAAAAAGTGCGTATTGTTGAAAACTATTACTTTAGTCGAGATTCGTAAATCGTAATTCGAGATTCGAAGTGTTCCGTTAAGCCCAACATCGAATTACGAATCTCGAATTACGAACGTCGATTTTTCCTATCTTAGCATCCCTCATAAAACGAGCGTTTACCCAATGGAAAAATTTGTTGTCAGTGCAAGAAAATATCGTCCGATTACCTTCAATACAGTTGTCGGGCAACCCAATATTACCAATACACTGAAGAATGCAATTCGCAACAATCATCTTGCACAAGCATTTCTATTCACCGGTCCTCGTGGTGTAGGTAAAACTACAACGGCAAGAATTTTAGCGAAGACGATCAATTGCGTGAATGTAACACCGGAAGTTGAAGCATGTAACACCTGCGAAATGTGTGTAGCTTTCAACGAAGGACAATCGCTTAATATTTATGAATTAGATGCTGCGAGTAATAATACAGTCGATGATATTCGTTCACTAGTTGATCAGGTTCGATATGCTCCTCAAATGGGCAAATTCAAAGTCTATATTATTGACGAGGT
Organism: Bacteroidota bacterium; assembly: GCA_043753795.1. Lineage (GTDB taxonomy): Bacteria > Bacteroidota > Bacteroidia > AKYH767-A > 2013-40CM-41-45 > JADKIH01. The sequence goes on from JAYUWA010000344.1 coordinate 3,424, forward strand.
TCACATGTTATCAAATTCTGCTTTTAACGCATTTCTGAAAACATTGGAAGAACCACCATCTTATGCAATCTTCATTTTAGCCACCACTGAAAGACATAAGATCATTCCAACGATTTTGTCACGATGTCAGATCTTCGACTTCAGTAGAATTTCGGTTGAAAATATAGTCAGTCATTTACAACATGTAGCACAAAGTGAAGGTGTCACTGCTGAGATAGATGCATTGCATATCATTGCACAAAAAGCAGAAGGTGCATTACGTGACTCATTGAGTATTTTCGATCAGTTGGTTTCCTTTGCCGGAAATAATCTGACTTACAAGGATGTTATCCAGAATCTCAATATCCTCGATTACGATTATTATTTCCGTATCACTGACGATTTACTTACAGGAAAAATTCCGGATGTCCTGATGGCATTTAATGAGATCCTGAATCATGGTTTCGATGCACATAATTTCATCACAGGACTAGCATCACATTTCCGTGATCTGCTTGTTTGCAAAGATGAGATCACGCTTTCATTGCTGGAAGTGAGTCCATCAGTAAAAGAAAAGTACAGGGTACAGGCTATTTCATGCAATGCCAACTGGCTACTTTATCAATTGGATCTTGCGAGCAAAGCAGATTATCAATATCGATCAGCAAAAAATCAGCGGCTGCACATTGAACTCACGTTGATGAAAATGTGTACCAGCAATCAAATCATTTCAGCACCTACAGAAGGTGCTAAAAAAAAAATTGAGTTAGCGATAAATAGTGTTCTTGCGACACCAACAGTTTCACAACCAGTTTCAAGTCCTGTTTCAGTATCTGATGCAGCAGCAGCAGATATTCCTCAAATCAATCCTGTTGTAATTTCCGAACCGGCTGCAAAACCGATTGTTGCAGAAACGAAAAAACCTGAGAATCCTGCACCAACTCCAGCTCGCCCTTCTACTCCATCATACAAAAAATCAATTTCTATTAAGGAAGATCGTGTTGTAGAAAAAAAACCTGCAGCTGCTACTGAAGAAGTTTTACCGGATCTATCAGCACCATTCGATCAACCAATGCTTGAAGGATTATGGAGAATATACTCTGAGAAATTGGAAAAACACGGCCGCATGACTTTGTCCGCAGCCATGAAAAAAAGAAATCCGACAGTTGGAAAAAACTTTGAATTGAATTTCATTGTCGATAGTGCTGCAGCAGAAAAAGACATGAATGAAGAAAAACTTGAACTGCTAATTTATCTGCGTAAAGAACTTTCAAATTATAAAATTATTCTGAATGTAACAGTGAATGTCACTGAATCATCTGATGGCCCTGCTTACACTCCCTCTGAGAAATTTAAAAGACTTGCAGAGATCAATCCTGCGATGAATGAATTGAAGAAGTCGTTTGATTTGGAGATTGAATATTAAAATGAAAATAATTCATTCATTTTAGATGTGTTCTTGCTGATAAAATTATAATTTGATAGTGCATTACGTTATCATGTGCGACCTCTTCGAGTTCGGGGTTCGTTGGATTTCATTTTTTGCTACAAATGCGTGACCCTTTCAGGGTCAGTCGTCGGAATTGATTTGCGACGATCAATCAAACATATCTTTCACTGTTTAATATTCTGCTAATTGTCAGATGAGGTCACTCCAAACATTAAGCATTAAGCTTAAACAATATTCAGTTAGCTACAAATATTTTCCAATTACTAAGACCGCTCAAATCCCCAATTTTTGACTTC